>NZ_JBSFTY010000021.1:0-103219 GCF_053591515.1 Streptomyces sp. NPDC003011 | reverse complement strand
GGCTCGTCCTCGGCACCCGCTACCGCGCCTCGTACGTCTTCGCCGGCGTCGCCGCCGCCTTCGCGCTGCATGTCGCGCTCGCGGTCGCGGCCGGCCCTCGACGACGGGCGGGCGCCGGTCGCCGCTCACCTCGCCGATCACCGTGATCAGTTCGCGGACGGAGACGCCCTCGCCGCGACCGATGTTGACCGTCAGATCTCCCTCGACGCCGTTCCCGGTCAGCCGCCGGGCCGCCGCGAGGTGGGCCTCGGCCAGGTCCGCGACGTGGATGTAGTCACGGACGCACGTGCCGTCCGGCGTCGGATAGTCGTCGCCGAAGATCCGCGGGGCCTCGTCGCGGGTGAGCCGGTCGAACACCATGGGGACGATGTTGAAGACACCCGTGTCCGCCAGCTCCGGCGCGGCGGCACCGGCGACGTTGAAGTAGCGCAGGCACACGGTGGAGATCCCGTGCGCCCGGCCTGCCGCCCGCACCAGCCACTCCCCGGCCAGCTTGGTCTCGCCGTACGGGTTCACCGGGGCGCACGGGGTGTCCTCCGTGATCAGGTCCACGCCGGGGTCGCCGTAGACCGCGGCGGAGGAGGAGAAGACGAAGCGGGTGATCCCGGCCTCCGCGACCGCCTCCAGGAGCGTGGCGAGACCGCCCACGTTCTCCCGGTAGTAGTGCGTCGGCCGCGCCACGGACTCGGCGACCTGCTTGCGCGCGGCGAGATGCACCACGCCCGTCACCGCGTGCTCCGCGCACACCCGCTTCAGCAGATCCGCGTCCAGCGAGGACCCCCGCACGAGCGGTACGCCCGCCGGGAGCCGCGCGGGCACCCCGGCCGACAGGTCGTCCAGGGCGAGGACGCGCTCGCCGGCGTCGGTCATGGCCCGCGCCACATGGGCCCCGATGTATCCGGCACCGCCGGTGATCAGCCACGTCATGGTCGCCCACCCTATGCCGAGGTTCCGAAGTCCCGTGTGATGTCCTGGATGTCCGGTCTGGGAGGGCACGTTTGTGGGCGGGGCCCGCGATCCCCGATGATGATCGCGGCAAAGGCCGGGGAAGACCGTGTCGATCGGCCCGTGAACGGGCGGTGAACGGGGCCTTCCGGGTATCCGATAGCCTCTGCCGACATGCCGCCCGCCTGGTGCAGTCAGCCAGGCCCAAGGGGGGCGCCCCACCATGCACATGACCGGCGCCCGAGCGTCGGCACCCAGGGAGTGAGTTCGGTTGTCGACCGCCATCCTCACCGGTCAGCCGGTCCCCGGATCGTCGATCGAAGGCGATCTGCGGTCCCTCGGCTTCGACGTACGGATCGCCTCCGACGCCGCCGACGCCGAGACGCTCCTCGCCCGGATCCCCGGTGACCAGCGAGTCGCCCTGGTCGACGGCCGATTCGTGGGCCACGTCCACGCGCTGCGGCTCGGCCTCACCGACCCGCGCTTCCCGCTCGCCGCGGTCCCGGGCGCCGTCACCGCCCAGCCGGCCGGCCGCCAGGCCCTGACCCGGGCGGTGGCGCGCGAGAACTCCGCGGGCGGCGGTACCGCCCTCGCCGTGGAGAGCCTCGCCGACCGCATCGTCGCCGCCCTCGACGCCGACGGCACCGCCGTGCACCGGCCCGCACTGGGCAGCCTGGTCGCCGAGGTGCCCGCCGACCCGCAGGCCCGCAACGAGGCACGGCAGGCCGTCGCCGCCGTCGACGACGAGGCCGTCCGCCTGAAGTCGGCCGTGAAGGCCCGCGACGGCTTCTTCACCACCTACTGCGTCAGCCCGTACTCCCGCTACATCGCCCGCTGGTGCGCCCGCCGGGGCCTGACCCCGAACCAGGTCACCACCGCCTCCCTGCTCACCGCGCTGATCGCGGCCGCCTGCGCGGCCACCGGCACCCGGGGCGGGTTCGTCGCGGCCGGCGTCCTGCTGATCGCCTCGTTCGTCCTGGACTGCACCGACGGCCAACTCGCCCGCTACTCCCTGCAGTACTCGACCCTCGGCGCCTGGCTGGACGCCACCTTCGACCGGGCCAAGGAGTACGCCTACTACGCGGGCCTCGCCCTCGGAGCCGCACGCGGCGGTGGCAGTGACGACGTGTGGGCGCTCGCGCTCGGCGCGATGGTCCTGCAGACCTGCCGGCACGTCGTCGACTTCTCCTTCAACGAGGCGAACCACGACGCCACCGCCAACACCAGCCCCACCGCCGCCCTTTCGGACAAGCTGGACAGCGTCGGCTGGACGGTGTGGGTCCGGCGGATGATCGTCCTGCCGATCGGGGAGCGCTGGGCGATGATCGCGGTGCTCACGGCGGCCACGACCCCGCGCATCACCTTCTACGTGCTGCTCATCGGCTGCGCGTTCGCGGCGGCCTACACGACGGCGGGGCGCGTCCTGCGGTCGCTGACGCGCAAGGCCGAGCGGACGGACCGGGCGGCGCAGGCGCTGGCGGACCTCGCGGACAACGGGCCGGCGGCCGCTCTCGTCGCCGGGCGGCTGCGCGTTCCCGCTGGTGCGCAGGTGCTGTCGGCGGTGCTGGGCGTGGCCGTCCTCGCCGCCGGGGTCTTCTCCGGGGAGCCGTGGGCCGCCGTCGCGGGTGCCGTCGTCCACGTGATCACCTCCGGCCTCGCCCTGTCCCGCCCGCTCAAGGGCGCCCTCGACTGGCTGATTCCCCCGCTCTTCCGCGCCGCCGAGTACGGCACCGTCCTGGTGCTGGCGGCCCAGGCGGACGTGAACGGGGCTCTTCCTGCGGCTTTCGGGCTGGTGGCGGCGGTCGCCTACCATCACTACGACACGGTGTACCGCATCCGCGGCAACGCCGGAGCGCCCCCGGCCTGGCTGGCGCGCGTCATAGGGGGGCACGAGGGGCGGACGCTGCTCGTCACCGTTCTCGCCGCGGCGCTCACCGCCCCGCAGTTCAAGGTCGCGCTCACGGTCCTCGCCGTGGCCGTCGCCCTGGTGGTGCTCCTGGAGAGCATCCGCTTCTGGGTGTCCGCAGGGGCGCCCGCCGTACACGATGAAGGAGAACCCGCATGATCGGCCTCGTGCTGGCGGCCGGCGCCGGACGGCGTCTGCGCCCCTACACCGACAGCCTTCCCAAGGCGCTGGTGCCGGTGGGGCCCGCGGGCATAGAGGGCGAACCCACGGTCCTGGACCTCACGCTCGGCAACTTCGCCGAGATCGGTCTGACCGAGGTCGCGATCATCGTCGGCTACCGCAAGGAGGCCGTGTACGAGCGCAAGGCGGCCCTGGAGCGGAAGTACGGCCTCAAGCTCACCCTCATCGACAACGACAAGGCCGAGGAGTGGAACAACGCCTACTCCCTGTGGTGCGGCCGTGACGCTCTCAAGGACGGCGTGATCCTCGCCAACGGCGACACCGTCCACCCGGTCTCCGTCGAGAAGACGCTGCTCGCCGCCCGCGGCGACGGCAAGAGGATCATCCTCGCCCTCGACACGGTGAAGTCCCTCGCGGACGAGGAGATGAAGGTCGTCGTCGACCCCGCCAAGGGCATGACGAAGATCACCAAGCTGATGGACCCGGCCGAGGCCACCGGCGAGTACATCGGCGTCACCCTCATCGAGGGCGACGCCGCCCCCGAACTGGCCGAGGCGCTCAAGACCGTGTGGGAGACCGACCCGCAGCAGTTCTACGAGCACGGCTACCAGGAGCTCGTGAACCGCGGCTTCCGTATCGACGTGGCGCCGATCGGCGACGTCAAGTGGGTCGAGATCGACAACCACGACGATCTCGCCCGTGGACGGGAGATCGCGTGCCAGTACTGACCCGGCTCATCCCCTCCCCGCTCGTCGTCGACATCCGCCCGGGTGCCCTCGACGACCTGGGCTGCGTACTCGCGGACGAGCGCATCTCGCACTCCGGCAAGCTCGCCGTCGCCGTCAGCGGCGGCTCCGGCGCGACGCTGCGGCAGCGCATCGCCCCCTCGCTGCCCGGCGCGACCTGGTACGAGGTCGGCGGCGGCACCCTGGACGACGCGGTCCGGCTGGCCGGTGACATAAAGGCCGGCCATTTCGACGCGGTCGTGGGCCTGGGCGGCGGCAAAATCATCGACTGCGCCAAGTTCGCCGCGGCACGCGTCGGTCTCCCGCTGGTCGCCGTCCCGACGAACCTCGCGCACGACGGCCTGTGCTCGCCGGTCGCCACCCTCGACAACGACGCCGGCCGCGGCTCGTACGGCGTGCCGAACCCGATCGCCGTCGTCATCGACCTCGACGTCATCCGCGAGGCCCCGGCGCGCTTCGTGCGCGCCGGCATCGGCGACGCCATCTCCAACATCTCCGCGATCGCCGACTGGGAACTCGCCCACCGCGTCAAGGGCGAGAAGATCGACGGCCTCGCCGCCGCGATCGCCCGCCAGGCCGGCGAGGCGGTCCTGCGGCACCCCGGCGGCATAGGGGACACCGACTTCCTCCAGGTGCTCGCCGAGGCGCTCGTCCTCAGCGGTATCGCGATGTCGGTGTCGGGCGACTCCCGCCCCTCCTCCGGCGCCTGCCACGAGATCAACCACGCCTTCGACCTGCTCTTCCCCAAGCGGGCCGCCGCCCACGGGGAGCAGTGCGGACTGGGCGCGGCCTTCGCCATGTACCTGCGCGGAGCCCACGAGGAGTCCGCCTACATGGCCCGGGTACTGCGCCGGCACGGGCTGCCGGTGCTGCCGCAGGAGATCGGCTTCACCACGGACGAGTTCGTCCGGGCCGTGGAGTTCGCCCCGCAGACCCGCCCCGGCCGCTACACGATCCTCGAACACCTCGACCTCACGACCGACCAGATCAAGGACATCTACGCCGACTATGTCAAGGCCATCGGTAGCTGAACTACGACCGGTCGTCCACCCCGCCGGGGTGAAGGACCGGCGCAGCGGTGAGCACTGGATGGGGCGCCTCTACATGCGAGAGGTGTCCCTGCGGGTCGACCGCTACCTGGTCAACACCAGGGTCACGCCCAACCAGCTCACGTATCTGATGACCGTCTTCGGTGTCCTCGCGGCCCCGGCACTCCTGGTGCCGGGGATCTGGGGGGCCGTGCTCGGCGTGGTGTGCGTTCAGCTCTATCTGCTGCTCGACTGCGTCGACGGCGAGATCGCCCGCTGGCGGCAGCAGTTCTCGCTCGGCGGGGTCTACCTGGACCGCGTCGGCGCCTACCTCACCGACGCCGCCGTGCTCGTCGGCTTCGGCCTGCGCGCCGCCGACCTGTCCGGCACCGGGCGCGTCGACTGGCTGTGGGCCTTCCTCGGCACGCTGGCCGCCCTCGGCGCCATCCTGATCAAGGCCGAGACCGACCTCGTCGGGGTCGCCCGCCACCAGGGCGGGCTGCCGCCGGTCCAGGAGTCGGCCGCCGAGCCGCGCTCCTCCGGCATGGCACTCGCCCGCCGGGCCGCCGCCGCGCTGAAGTTCCACCGGCTGGTGCTCGGCATCGAGGCGTCCCTGCTGATCCTGGTCCTGGCGGTCCTCGACCAGGTACGGGACGACCTGTTCTTCTCCCGCCTCGGCGTCGCGGTGCTGGCCGGCATCGCGCTCCTGCAGACCCTGCTGCACCTGGTGTCCATCCTCGCCTCCAGCAGGCTGAGGTGAGCGGCATGAAGGTCGGCGCGGTCATCATCACCATGGGCAACCGCCCCGACGAACTGCGTGCCCTGCTCGACTCGGTCGCCAAGCAGGACGGGGACCGCGTCGAGGTGGTCGTCGTCGGCAACGGCTCGCCCGTCCCGGACGTCCCCGAAGGCGTCCGGACCATCGAACTCCCGGAGAACCTCGGCATCCCCGGCGGCCGCAACGTCGGCATCGAGGCCTTCGGCCCCGCCGGCCGCGACGTCGACATCCTGCTGTTCCTCGACGACGACGGCCTCCTCGCCGGCCACGACACCGCCGAACTGTGCCGCCGGGCCTTCGAGGCCGACCCGAAGCTCGGCATCATCAGCTTCCGCATCGCCGACCCCGAGACCGGGATCACCCAGCGCCGCCACGTGCCGCGCCTGCGCGCCTCCGACCCGATGCGCTCCTCCCGGGTCACCACCTTCCTCGGCGGCGCCAACGCCGTCCGCACGAAGGTCTTCGCCGAAGTCGGCGGCCTCCCGGACGCATTCTTCTACGCGCACGAGGAAACCGACCTGGCATGGCGGGCCCTCGACGCGGGCTGGATGATCGACTACCGGTCCGACATGGTGCTGTACCACCCGACGACCGCGCCCTCCCGGCACGCGGTCTACCACCGCATGGTCGCCCGCAACCGCGTCTGGCTCGCCCGCCGCAACCTGCCCGCCCCGCTGGTCCCGGTCTACCTGGGCGTCTGGCTGCTGCTCACCCTGGTGCGCCGTCCCTCGCGGCCCGCGCTGCGGGCGTGGTTCGGCGGGTTCCGGGAAGGCTGGGCCACACCGTGCGGACCGCGCCGGGCCATGAAGTGGCGTACGGTGTGGCGGCTGACTCGACTGGGCCGGCCCCCCGTCATCTGACAAGCTCGTTCCTGACAGCAACCGGGCCGTACGGGCCCCGGGCTCGTACCGGGGCCCGGGTCTCATGCCATGCCCGCACAGGCTGCGCATCTCGAAGACGAAAGTTTCCACTAGTGAGTGAGACAACGCACGACGGCACGGTCGCGGTGAGCGCGCCCGTCCCGCCCGACGAGGGCCTCACGGCGGCGCAGCTCGCCGCCAAGTACGGGCTGACCGTGAGCGGTGCCCGGCCCTCGCTTGTCGAGTACGTCCGCCAGCTCTGGGACCGGCGTCACTTCATCCTCGCTTTCTCACGGGCGAAGCTGACCGCCCAGTACAGCCAGGCCAAGCTCGGCCAGCTGTGGCAGGTGGCCACCCCGCTGCTGAACGCGGCCGTGTACTTCTTCATCTTCGGCGTGATCCTGAACGCCGGCCGCGGCATGACGAAGGACGTGTACATCCCGTTCCTGGTCACCGGCGTGTTCGTGTTCACCTTCACGCAGAGCTCGGTCATGGCGGGCGTGCGCGCGATCTCCGGCAACCTCGGCCTGGTGCGCGCGCTGCACTTCCCGCGCGCCTCGCTGCCGGTCTCCTTCGCGCTCCAGCAGCTCCAGCAGCTGCTGTTCTCGATGATCGTGCTGTTCGCCGTGGCCGTCGCCTTCGGCAGCTACCCGGACCTGTCCTGGCTGCTGATCGTCCCGGCGCTGGCCCTGCAGTTCCTCTTCAACACGGGCCTCGCGCTGATCGTGGCCCGGGCCGGCGCCAAGACGCCGGACCTGGCCCAGCTGATGCCGTTCGTGATGCGCACCTGGATGTACGCCTCGGGCGTGATGTTCTCCATCCCGATCATGCTGGAGGACAAGCCGGCCTGGATCGCCACGGTCCTGCAGTGGAACCCGGCCGCCATCTACATGGACCTCATGCGCTTCGCCCTCATCGACGGCTACGGCCCGGAGAACCTGCCCGACCACGTGTGGGCGGCCGCCCTCGGCTGGGCGCTGCTCTTCGCGGCCGGCGGCTTCGTGTACTTCTGGAAGGCGGAGGAGAGGTACGGCCGTGGCTGAGACCAGGAACGACGGGCACATCCCCACCGTCATCGCGGACGAACTGCACATCGTCTACCGCGTCAACGGCGCCAAGGCCGGCAAGGGCAGCGCCACCGCCGCGCTCAGCCGCATACTCAAGCGCGGCGAGGAGCGGGGCGTGCGCAAGGTGCACGCCGTCAAGGGCGTCTCCTTCGTCGCCTATCGCGGCGAGGCCATCGGCCTGATCGGCTCCAACGGATCCGGCAAGTCGACCCTGCTGCGCGCCATCGCGGGCCTCCTCCCGGCCGAGCGGGGCAAGGTCTACACCGACGGCCAGCCCTCCCTGCTCGGCGTCAACGCGGCCCTGATGAACGACCTCACCGGCGAGCGGAACGTCATATTGGGCGGGCTCGCCATGGGGATGACCCGTGAGCAGATCCGGGAGCGCTACCAGGACATCGTCGACTTCTCCGGCATCAACGAGAAGGGCGACTTCATCACCCTCCCGATGCGCACCTACTCCTCCGGCATGGCGGCCCGGCTGCGCTTCTCCATCGCCGCCGCCAAGGACCACGACGTCCTCATGATCGACGAGGCCCTCGCCACCGGTGACCGCAAGTTCCAGAAGCGTTCCGAGGAACGCATCCGCGAACTGCGCAAGGAGGCCGGCACGGTGTTCCTCGTCAGTCACAACAACAAGTCGATCCGTGACACCTGCAACCGTGTGCTCTGGCTGGAACGCGGCGAACTGCGCATGGACGGCCCGACCGACGAGGTCATCAAGGAGTACGAGAAGTTCACGGGCAAGTAGTCCACCCGGACCCGGGCGAAAGAGAGCGCCCCGCTTCGCGGAGCCCCGCCAGAACTGCTCCGGCGGGGCTCCGCGTCCGCAAAGGAAACGTCAACTTCGGCTCCGTTCAGGAAGCTTGGAGCCAATCGGTGTGTTGTTGTGATGTGCAGGACACCCCAGTGACCGGCGACGCGTTGTACAACGTAAGCTGTACCGGTCCCGAATCACGGCAAGTGGGGCGATAATGCGCGACACCCCGCGGTCCGCCCCGCCGTGCGGACGGCCGGGCGGCGTGTCCGAAATAGTGTGCGTTGGGTCGGCGGTGTAGAACGGGAGATGTGACGGCAATGGCTACGGAAACTCCCCAGCTCCACACATCATGTGCCGTCCGCGTTCCGGGCAGCCCGTGGTGAGGGCGTCCGGCCCGGCGCGTCCCGGCCAGGCGGAGCGCGACACGCTCGACAAGGCAGCGGCGGAGAACTTCCCCGTCGCCCCGTTCTTCCTGCCCAGGGCCTGGCGCACCGACCTGATGGCCGTCTACGGCTTCGCCCGTCTCGTCGACGACATCGGCGACGGCGACCTCGCCCCCGGCGGCACCGACGCCCGTCTGCTCGGCGTGTCGCCCGCGGACGCCGAGGACCGGACGGCGCTGCTGGACGCCTTCGAGGCCGACCTCCACCGGGTCTTCGACGCGACCCCGCGCCACCCGCTGCTGCGCCGCCTCCAGCCGACCGTCCGCCGCCGCGGACTCACCCCCGAGCCCTTCCTCGGCCTGATCGCCGCCAACCGCCAGGACCAGCTCGTCACGCGCTACGAGACCTACGACGACCTTCTCGCGTACTGCGAACTGTCCGCGAACCCCGTCGGCCGCCTCGTGCTCGCCGTCACCGGCACCGCGACCCCCGAACGGATCCGCCGCTCCGACGAGATCTGCACGGCCCTGCAGATCGTCGAACACCTCCAGGACGTCGCCGAGGACCTCGGCCGCGACCGCGTCTACCTGCCCGCCGCGGACATGAAGCGCTTTCACGTCCAGGAGGCGGATCTCGCCGCGGCGACCGGGGGCGCATCGGTGCGCGCCCTGGTCGCGTACGAGGCGCAACGCGCCCGCGACCTCCTGAATGAAGGCGCCCCTCTCGTGGGTAGCGTCCACGGCAGGCTGAAGCTGCTGCTCGCAGGGTTCGTGGCGGGGGGAAGGGCGGCCCTCCACGCGATCGCCGCCGCCGATCACGACGTACTTCCCGGCCCACCCAAGCCCGGCACGCTCCGGTTGCTGCGCGAGGTGGGCGTCGCTCTGCGAGGAGAGGGGTGATCCGGGCCGTGGAGTCGGAACCACACGCGTCCGCACCGGTACTCGCCGCCTACAGCTACTGCGAGGCCGTCACCGGGCAGCAGGCCCGTAACTTCGCGTACGGCATCAGACTGCTGCCGACGCCCAAGCGTCGCGCGATGTCGGCGCTGTACGCGTTCTCCCGGCGCGTCGACGACATCGGCGACGGCGCGCTGGCCGGCGAGGTGAAGAGCGCGCGGCTCGACGACACCCGGGCGATGCTGGCCCGGGTGCGCGACGGTCTGGTCACCGAGGACGACACCGACCCCGTCGCGGTCGCCCTCGCGCACGCCGCCGAGACCTTCCCGATCCCGCTCGGCGGTCTGGACGAACTCATCGACGGCGTGCAGATGGACGTGCGCGGCGAGAGGTACGAGACCTGGGACGACCTGAAGGTGTACTGCCGCTGTGTGGCGGGCGCCATCGGGCGGCTCTCGCTCGGCGTGTTCGGCACGGAACCGGGAGCGCGTGGCGCCGAACGGGCGCCGGAGTACGCCGACACGCTCGGGCTCGCGCTCCAGCTCACCAACATCCTCAGGGACGTCCGTGAGGACGCCGAGGGCGGGCGGACCTATCTGCCCGCCGACGACCTCGCGAAGTTCGGCTGCTCGGCCGGCTTCAAAGGGCCGAAACCACCGGAGGGCGCCGACTTCGCGGGCCTCGTGCACTTCGAAGTGCGACGGGCCCGCGCCCTTTTCGCCGAGGGCTACCGGCTGCTCCCGATGCTCGACCGGCGCAGCGGTGCCTGTGTCGCCGCCATGGCCGGCATCTACCGCCGCCTCCTGGACCGCATCGAACGCGACCCGGAGGCCGTGCTGCGCGGCCGGGTCTCGCTGCCCGGGCGGGAGAAGGCGTACGTCGCCGTGCGCGGCCTGTCCGGCCTGGACGCCCGGCACGTGACCCGCAGGACCGTCAGGAGGCGCGCCTGATGGACAATCCGGTCCAGGGCGACGCCACCGGCGAAAAGCGGCACGCAACCCTCCGCCCGGGGACGGCGTCCCAGACTGCGACGGCCCGTCGTGCACCGTTCAACCTCCACGGCGGCCGGGCAGGGGAGGACGCGCGATGACCGACGGCACACGGTTCGACGAGCCGCTCGCGCGGACGCCGGACCACTCGGGCACCGACGCCGTCGTGATCGGCGGTGGGCTCGCCGGCGTCACCGCCGCGCTCGCGCTCGCCGACGCCGGGGTCCGGGTGACGTTGCTCGAAGGCCGGCCGCGCCTGGGCGGACTCGCCTTCTCCTTCCAGCGCGACGCACTGACCGTCGACAACGGACAGCATGTGTACCTGCGCTGCTGCACCGCCTACCGCTGGTTCCTCGACCGGATCGAGGGCGCGGCGCTGGCTCCGCTGCAGGACCGTCTCGACGTGCCCGTGCTCGACGCCGACCGGCCCGAGGGACGGCGGCTGGGCAGGCTGCGGCGCGACGCCCTGCCGGTGCCCCTGCATCTGGGGCGCAGCCTGGCCACGTACCCGCATCTCTCGCTCGCCGAGCGGGCCGGGGTGGGGCGTGCCGCGCTCGCGCTCAAGGGGCTCGACCTCGCCGATCCGGACCTGGACACGCAGAGCTTCGGCGCCTGGCTGACCGCGCACGGTCAGTCGGCGCGTGCCGTCGAGGCACTGTGGGACCTGGTCGGGGTCGCCACCCTCAACGCGGTCGCGGGCGAGTGCTCGCTCGGGCTCGCCGCGATGGTGTTCAAGACCGGTCTGCTGTCCGACCCGGGTGCGGCCGACATCGGATGGGCGCGCGTCCCGCTGGGCGAGCTGCATGACCGGCTGGCCCGCAAGGCGCTCGACTCCGCGGGCGTGCGTACCGAGGTCCGGACACGCGTCACCTCCATCTCCCCTGAGGACAACGGACGTTGGAGCGTGCGGGTTCCCGGCGAGACGCTCACCGCGGACGCGGTCGTGCTCGCCGTACCGCAGCGCGAGGCGCACGACCTGTTGCCCGCGGGCGCGCTCGACGCGCCGGAGCGGCTGCTGGAGATCGGCACCGCGCCGATCCTCAACGTCCACGTCGTCTACGACCGCACGGTGCTCGGTACGCCGTTCTTCGCGGCCCTCGGCACCCCGGTGCAGTGGGTGTTCGACCGCACCGAGGCCTCCGGGCTGCACCAGGGGCAGTACCTGGCCCTGTCCCAGTCGGCGGCGCGGGACGAGATCGACGAGCCCGTCGCCGTGCTGCGCGAGCGCTATCTGCCCGAGCTGGAACGGCTGCTGCCGCGCACCCGGGGTGCCGAGGTGAAGGACTTCTTCGTGACCCGGGAACGGACCGCGACGTTCGCGCCCACCCCCGGCGTCGGGCGCCTGCGGCCCGGCGCCCGCACCAAGGCCCCCGGCCTGTACCTGGCCGGAGCGTGGACCGCCACAGGGTGGCCCGCCACCATGGAGAGTGCGGTCCGCAGCGGAGTGAGCGCGGCCGACGCCGCCCTCGGCGCCCTCGGCCGGCCCCGTCCCCGCCACCTCTTCGCGTTCGAGGAGGCGGCCTGATGCCAGGTCAGCACGGCACGGCGGGCCCCCGCACCTTCGGTACCGCAACAAGAGGAGAGACTGTGCCCACTGTGCCCCCGGCCTCGACGGCCGCTCGGAGGACCGCGGTGGACGTGACCGCGCTCCTGGAGCGCGGCCGGACCCTGGCCACACCGGTGCTGCGGACCGCCGTGGACCGCCTGGCACCCCCCATGGACACGGTCGCCGCCTACCACTTCGGCTGGATCGACGCCCAGGGCAACCCCGCGGACGGCGACGGCGGCAAGGCCGTACGGCCCGCCCTCGCGGTGCTCTCGGCCGAGGTCACCGGCGCCGCGCCCGAGGTGGGCGTTCCCGGCGCGGTCGCCGTCGAACTGGTCCACAACTTCTCGCTGCTGCACGACGACCTGATGGACGGCGACGAACAGCGCCGGCACCGCGACACCGTCTGGAAGGTGCACGGCCCCGCCCAGGCCATCCTGGTCGGTGACGCCCTGTTCGCCCTCGCCAACGAGGTCCTCCTGGAGCTGGGCACGGTCGAGGCCGGCCGCGCCACCCGCCGCCTGACCACCGCGACCCGCGCGCTGATCGACGGCCAGGCGCAGGACATGGCCTACGAGCACCGCGACCGGGTCAGCGTCGAGGAGTGCCTGGAGATGGAGGGCAACAAGACCGGCGCCCTGCTCGCCTGCGCCAGCTCCATCGGCGCGGTGCTCGGCGGCGCGGACGACCGCACCGCCGACACCCTGGAGAAGTACGGCTACCACCTGGGTCTGGCCTTCCAGGCGGTCGACGACCTCCTCGGCATCTGGGGCGACCCGGAGTCGACCGGCAAGCAGACCTGGAGCGATCTGCGCCAGCGCAAGAAGTCCCTGCCGGTCGTGGCCGCGCTCGCGGCGAGCGGTGCCGCCTCCGAGCGGCTCGGCGAGATCCTCGCCGCCGACGCCAAGAGCAGCGACTTCGAGACCTTCTCCGAGGAGGAGTTCGCGTCTCGCGCCGCCCTCATCGAGGAGGCGGGCGGCCGGGAGTGGACGGCCGAAGAGGCCCGCCGTCAGCACACCGTCGCCATCGAAGCCCTGGACGCCGTCGACATGCCCGACCAGGTACGGGCGCGGTTCACGGCGCTCGCCGACTTCGTCGTCGTACGAAAGAGATGATCACTATCGGTCGAATAGCCCTCGCGTAGTCGCCGGCCGGTGTCGCGGGAACACGCGCACCGGCCGACGGCGGACCCACAGCAGACGCACCCATTGCTCACTGCACGAAGGGGAAGCCATGACAGCGACGACCGACGGAAGCACCGGGGCCCTGCCGCCCCGCGCTGCCGCGGCCAGCGAAACCGACATCAACACCCCCGTGGTGCCCGGGGTGCGCGACGCCGCCGTTCGCGCCGTGCAACGCGCCACCGACCACCTGCTGTCCCGGCAGGACGCCGAAGGCTGGTGGAAGGGCGACCTCGAGACCAACGTCACGATGGACGCCGAGGACCTGCTGCTGCGGCAGTTCCTCGGCATCCGCGACGAGGCCACGACACGGGCCGCCGCCCTCTTCGTCCGCGGCGAGCAGCGCGAGGACGGCACCTGGGCGAGCTTCTACGGCGGCCCCGGCGAACTCTCCACCACCATCGAGGCGTACGTCGCCCTGCGCCTGGCCGGTGACGCGCCGGACGCGCCGCACATGGCGAAGGCGTCCGCCTGGATCCGTGCGCAGGGCGGCATCGCCGCCGCCCGGGTCTTCACCCGGATCTGGCTGGCCCTGTTCGGCTGGTGGAAGTGGGAGGACCTGCCCGAACTCCCGCCGGAGCTCATCTACTTCCCCACCTGGGTACCGCTCAACATCTACGACTTCGGGTGCTGGGCCCGGCAGACCATCGTCCCGCTGACGATCGTCTCCGCGAAGCGTCCGGTGCGGCCCGCGCCCTTCCCGCTCGACGAGCTGCACACCGATCCCGGCCGGCCGAACCCGCCCAAGCCGCCGGCGCCGGTGGCGAGTTGGGACGGCGCCTTCCAGCGGCTGGACAAAGTCCTGCACGGGCTGCGCAAGGTCGCGCCGCGCCGGCTGCGCAGGGCCGCGATGAACAGCGCCGCCCGCTGGATCGTCGAGCGGCAGGAGAACGACGGCTGCTGGGGCGGTATCCAGCCGCCGGCCGTGTACTCGGTCATCGCCCTGCACCTGCTCGGCTACGACCTCGAACACCCGGTCATGCGCGCGGGGCTGGAGTCGCTGGACCGCTTCGCCGTGTGGCGCGAGGACGGGGCCCGGATGATCGAGGCCTGCCAGTCACCGGTCTGGGACACCTGCCTCGCGACGATCGCGCTCGCCGACGCGGGGGTGCCCGCCGACCACCCCCAACTGGTCAAGGCCGCCGACTGGATGCTCGGCGAACAGGTCGTACGGCCCGGGGACTGGTCCGTGCGCAGGCCCGGACTGCCGCCCGGCGGCTGGGCGTTCGAGTTCCACAACGACAACTACCCGGACATCGACGACACCGCCGAGGTCGTCCTCGCACTGCGCCGGGTCAGGCACCACGACCCGGAGCGAGTGGAGAGCGCGATCGGGCGCGGGGTGCGCTGGAACCTCGGGATGCAGTCGAAGAACGGCGCGTGGGGCGCCTTCGACGCCGACAACACCAGCCCGTTCCCCAACCGGCTGCCGTTCTGTGACTTCGGCGAGGTCATCGACCCGCCGTCCGCCGATGTCACCGCGCACGTCGTGGAGATGCTGGCCGTCGAGGGGCTCGCGCACGATCCGCGCACCCGGCGCGGCATCGAGTGGCTGCTCGCCGAACAGGAGCCGGACGGCTCGTGGTTCGGGCGCTGGGGCGTCAACTACATCTACGGCACCGGGTCGGTGGTTCCGGCGCTGACCGCGGCCGGACTGCCCGCCTCGCACCCGGCGATCCGGCGGGCCGTGGCCTGGCTGGAGTCCGTGCAGAACGACGACGGCGGCTGGGGCGAGGACCTGCGCTCGTACCGGGACGTCAGGAAGTGGAGCGGACGGGGCGCCTCCACCCCCTCCCAGACCGGGTGGGCGCTGATGGCCCTGCTGGCGGCGGGGGAGAAGGACTCCAAGGCCGTCGAGCGCGGCATCGAGTGGCTCGCGCGCACCCAGCGCGAGGACGGTTCCTGGGACGAGCCCTACTTCACCGGCACCGGTTTCCCGTGGGACTTCTCGATCAACTACCACCTCTACCGGCAGGTGTTCCCGCTCACCGCACTGGGCCGGTACGTCCACGGCGAGCCGTTCTCCGGGGCCGAGGGGGGTTGATGGGCACCCAGCCCGCTCCGGCTCCGCTGCTGATCGCCTGCGCGCTCGGCATCGAGCACCTCGCCCTGCGCAGCGGCGACCGCGGCGGCGCCGACGGGCCGGTCACCGTCCTGCGGACGGGGATGGGGCCCCGGGCGGCCGAGCGCTCGGTCACCCGGGTGCTGGCCGATCCGGCGCTCGACGGGGCCGCCGTGCTCGCCACGGGCTTCTGCGCGGGGCTCGCCCCCGGCATGCACCCCGGGGACCTGGTCGTCGCCGAGGAGACCCGGGACCCGCGCGGCGCCGTGCCGTGCGTCGGGACCGACCTGCTGGTCAAGGAGCTGGTCCGGACCCTGCCCGGGCGCACCGTCCACACCGGGCCGCTCACCGGTTCCGATCACGTCGTCCGCGGGAACGAACGGCCGGCTCTGCTCGCGACCGGCGCTGTCGCGGTCGACATGGAGTCCGCGGCCACGCTTCTGAGCGCCGTGCGCACGGGCGCGCGCCCGGTTGCGGCCGTCCGGGTGGTCGTGGACGCTCCAGAACATGAACTTGTCCGGATCGGTACGGTGCGCGGCGGAATATCGGCTTTCCGCGTCCTTCGTTCCGTCCTCCCCGCTTTCTATGAATGGCACCGTTCCTTGCTGCTCCCCAGGAGGTGAGCCAGATGGCCATGCCGCTGCGCCAATCCATCAAGGTCGCTACATACTTGGTCGAACAGAAGCTCCGCAAGCGGGACAAGTTCCCGCTCATCGTGGAGCTCGAGCCCCTCTACGCCTGCAACCTCGCGTGCGAGGGCTGCGGCAAGATCCAGCACCCGGCGGGGGTGCTCAAGCAGCGCATGCCGGTGGCCCAGGCCGTCGGGGCGGTGCTCGAATCCGGTGCGCCGATGGTGTCCATCGCCGGTGGTGAGCCGCTGATGCATCCTCAGATCGACGAGATCGTGCGGCAGTTGGTGGCGAAGAGGAAGTACGTCTTCCTGTGCACCAACGCCATGCTGCTGCGCAAGAAGATGGACAAGTTCACGCCCTCTCCCTACTTCGCCTTCGCCGTGCACATCGACGGGCTGCGGGAGCGGCACGACGAGTCGGTGGCGAAGGAGGGCGTGTTCGACGAGGCCGTGGAGGCGATCAAGGAGGCCAAGAAGCGCGGCTTCCGGGTCACCACCAACTCGACCTTCTTCAACACGGACACCCCGCAGACCATCATCGAGGTGCTCGACTTCCTCAACGACGACCTCAAGGTCGACGAGATGATGATCTCGCCCGCCTACGCCTACGAGAAGGCGCCCGACCAGGAGCACTTCCTGGGCGTGGAGCAGACCCGCGAGCTGTTCAAGAAGGCCTTCGCGGGCGGCAACCGGCGCCGCTGGCGGCTCAACCACTCCCCGCTCTTCCTGGACTTCCTGGAGGGCAAGGTCGACTTCCCGTGCACGGCCTGGGCGATCCCGAACTACTCGCTCTTCGGCTGGCAGCGCCCCTGCTACCTGATGAGCGACGGCTACGTCCCGACGTACCGCGAACTCGTCGAGGACACCGACTGGGACAAGTACGGCCGCGGCAAGGACCCGCGCTGCGCCAATTGCATGGCGCACTGCGGCTACGAGCCCACCGCCGTCCTCGCCACCATGGGATCCCTCAAGGAGTCGCTGCGCGCGATGCGCGAGACGGTCTCCGGAAACCGCGAGTGACGGCGTGACCGCCGTCTCCCTGGGCGTTCCCGAGGTACCGGTCCGGCCGATCGCCGAGCGGCGTGTGTCGCGGCGGATCCAGGTCGGGCCGGTGGCGGTCGGGGGCGGGGCCCCGGTGTCGGTGCAGTCGATGACGACGACCCGTACGTCCGACATCGGCGCGACCCTCCAGCAGATCGCCGAACTCACCGCGTCCGGCTGCCAGATCGTCCGCGTCGCCTGCCCCACGCAGGACGACGCGGACGCCCTCGCCACCATCGCGCGCAAGTCGCAGATCCCGGTGATCGCCGACATCCACTTCCAGCCCAAGTACGTGTTCGCCGCCATCGAGGCCGGCTGTGCGGCCGTACGCGTCAATCCCGGCAACATCAAGCAGTTCGACGACAAGGTGAAGGAGATCGCGCGGGCCGCGAAGGACCACGGCACGCCGATCCGGATCGGGGTCAACGCCGGGTCGCTGGACCGGCGGCTGCTGCAGAAGTACGGCAAGGCCACGCCCGAGGCGCTGGTGGAGTCGGCCCTGTGGGAGGCCTCGCTCTTCGAGGAGCACGGGCTGAGGGACATCAAGATCTCGGTGAAGCACAACGACCCGGTGGTGATGGTCAACGCCTACACGCTGCTCGCCGAGCAGTGCGACTACCCGCTGCACCTGGGCGTCACCGAGGCCGGCCCCGCGTTCCAGGGGACGATCAAGTCGGCGGTCGCCTTCGGGGCGCTGCTGTCACGGGGCATCGGCGACACCATCCGGGTGTCGCTGTCCGCCCCGCCCGCCGAGGAGGTCAAGGTCGGCATCCAGATCCTGGAGTCGCTGAACCTGAGGCAGCGGCGGCTGGAGATCGTCTCGTGCCCGTCCTGCGGACGGGCCCAGGTCGACGTCTACAAGCTGGCCGACGAGGTCACGGCGGGCCTGGAGGGCCTGGAGGTGCCGCTGCGCGTGGCCGTCATGGGATGTGTGGTGAACGGCCCGGGAGAGGCGCGGGAGGCCGACCTCGGGGTCGCCTCCGGCAACGGCAAGGGGCAGATCTTCGTGAAGGGCAGGATCATCAAGACCGTGCCCGAGTCGAAGATCGTTCAGACCCTGATCGAAGAGGCGATGAAGATCGCCGAGCAGATGGAGCAGGACGGCGTCGCCTCGGGGGAGCCGGCCGTCACCGTGAGCTGAACAGCACGGACCGATAGGGGGCCCGACGTGACGATTCTGGAGAACATCCGGGGACCACGCGACCTGAAGGCGCTGTCCGAGGCGGAACTCGGCGAACTGTCCGAAGAGATACGGGAGTTCCTGGTGCACGCGGTCGCCAGGACCGGTGGACACCTCGGGCCCAACCTGGGGGTGGTGGAACTCTCCATCGCGCTCCACCGGGTCTTCGAGTCGCCGGCCGACCGCATCCTGTGGGACACCGGCCACCAGAGCTACGTCCACAAGCTCCTGACCGGCCGTCAGGACTTCTCCAAGCTGCGCGGCAAGGGCGGCCTGTCCGGCTATCCCTCGCGCGAGGAGTCCGAGCACGACGTCATCGAGAACAGCCACGCCTCCACCGCGCTCGGCTGGGCCGACGGGCTCGCCAAGGCCCGCCAGGTCCAGGGCGGGAAGGGCCATGTCGTCGCGGTGATCGGCGACGGGGCGCTGACCGGCGGCATGGCCTGGGAGGCGCTCAACAACATCGCGGCCGCCAAGGACCGGCCGCTGATCATCGTCGTCAACGACAACGAGCGCTCGTACGCGCCGACCATCGGCGGACTCGCCAGCCACCTCGCGACCCTGCGGACCACCGACGGCTACGAGCAGGTCCTGGCCTGGGGGAAGGACGTACTGCTGCGGACCCCGCTCGTCGGCAACACCCTCTACGAGTCCCTGCACGGGGCGAAGAAGGGCTTCAAGGACGCGTTCGCCCCGCAGGGCATGTTCGAGGACCTCGGCCTGAAGTACGTCGGCCCGATCGACGGGCACGACCTGAAGGCCGTCGAGTCGGCGCTCAGGCGCGCGAAGCGCTTCCACGGCCCGGTGCTCGTGCACTGCCTCACCGAGAAGGGGCGCGGCTACGAACCCGCACTCGCCCATGAGGAGGACCACTTCCACACCGTCGGCGTGATGGACCCGCTCACCTGCGAGCCGCTCACGCCGTCGGGCGGGCCGTCCTGGACCTCGGTGTTCGGCGAGGAGATGGTACGGATCGGGCAGGAGCGGGACGACGTCGTGGCGATCACGGCGGCCATGCTGCACCCGGTGGGGCTCGGCCCGTTCGCGGCCCGCTTCCCCGACCGGGTCTGGGATGTCGGCATCGCCGAGCAGCACGCGGCCGTGTCCGCCGCCGGTCTCGCCACGGGCGGACTGCATCCGGTCGTGGCCGTCTACGCGACGTTCCTGAACCGGGCCTTCGACCAGCTCCTGATGGACGTCGCCCTGCACCGCTGCGGGGTCACCTTCGTGCTGGACCGGGCCGGCGTCACCGGTGCCGACGGGGCCTCCCACAACGGCATGTGGGACATGTCGATCCTCCAGGTGGTGCCCGGTCTGAGGATCGCCGCACCCCGGGACGCCGACCAGTTGCGGGCGCAGCTCCGGGAGGCGGTCACGGTGGGCGACGCGCCGACGCTGGTCCGCTTCCCGAAGGAGTCGGTGGGACCGGTGATCCCGGCGGTCGACCGGGTGGGCGGCCTGGACGTGCTGCACCGCGCGGAGCGGCCCGAGGTGCTGCTGGTCGCCGTGGGCGTGATGGCGCCCGTCTGCCTCCAGGCCGCCGGGCTGCTGGAAGCGCGCGGTATCCGCTGCACGGTGGTCGACCCGCGCTGGGTCAAACCGGTCGACCCGGCGCTCCCCGGCCTCGCAGCCGAACACCGGCTGGTCGCCGTGGTCGAGGACAACAGCCGCGCGTCCGGCGTGGGCGCCGCGGTGGCGCTCGCCCTCGGCGACGCGGAAGTCGACGTCCCGGTACGGCGGTTCGGCATCCCGGAGCAGTTCCTCGCGCACGCCAAGCGGGCCGAGGTGCTCGCCGACATCGGCCTCACGCCCGTCGAGGTCGCCGGACGGATCGGCGCGAGTCTGGCCGCCAGGGAAGCGGACCTGGCCGTCCGGGAAGAGCTGTCCGGGGAGAAACAGGAAGAGCTGTCCGAGGAGAATCAGGAATGACAACCGCCAAATCCGCGTCGCCCTCCTCGCAGGCCGGGGAGTTCGACCTCGGCGCGCTGCTGGCCGAGCGCGGAGCCGAGCGCTACGAGCTGCACGGCAAGTACCTGAACCACCAGCTCCCGCGCATGCTGCACACCATCGGCTTCGACAAGGTCTACGAGCGGGGCGAGGGCGCCTACTTCTGGGACGCGGACGGCAACGACTACCTGGACATGCTCGCCGGGTTCGGGGTGATGGGCCTGGGCCGCCACCACCCCGTCGTCCGCAAGGCGCTGCACGACGTCCTCGACGCCCAGCTCGCCGACCTCACCCGCTTCGACTGCCAGCCGCTGCCGGGGCTGCTGGCCGAGAAACTGCTGGCACACAGCCCGCACCTGGACCGGGTGTTCTTCGGCAACAGCGGGACCGAGGCGGTGGAGGGGGCGCTGAAGTTCGCCCGGTACGCCACCGGCAAACCGCGGATCCTGTACTGCGAGCACGCCTTCCACGGCCTGACCACCGGCTCGCTGTCGGTCAACGGCGAGGACGGTTTCCGCGACGGCTTCGCCCCGCTGCTGCCCGACACGGGCATCCCGCTCGGAGATCTCGACGCGCTGGCACGGGAGTTGAAGAAGGGCGACGTGGCCGCCCTGATCGTCGAGCCGATCCAGGGCAAGGGCGTGCACGAGTCCCCGCCCGGCTATCTGCGCGCCGCCCAGGAACTCCTGCACCGCCACAAGGCCCTGCTCATCGCGGACGAGGTGCAGACGGGACTGGGCCGCACCGGCGACTTCTACGCCTACCAGCACGAGGAGGGCGTCGAACCCGACCTGGTGTGCGTGGCCAAGGCCCTGTCCGGCGGGTACGTGCCCGTCGGCGCGACCCTCGGCAAGGACTGGATCTTCCGGAAGGTCTACTCGTCGATGGACCGGGTGCTGGTCCACTCGGCGAGCTTCGGCTCCAACGCGCAGGCCATGGCGGCGGGGCTGGCCGTCCTGTCGGTGCTGGAGAACGAGCAGATCGTCGCGGGCGCCCGGGCCACCGGGGAACTGCTGAAGGCCCGGCTGACGGCACTGATCGACCGGTACGAGCTGCTGGCCGACGTCCGCGGCCGGGGCCTGATGATCGGCATCGAGTTCGGCAGGCCCACCTCGCTGAAGCTGCGCGGCCGGTGGGCCATGCTGCAGGCGGCCCGCAAGGGGCTGTTCGCACAAATGGTGGTCGTCCCGCTGCTCCAGCGGCACCGGATCCTCACCCAGGTCTCCGGCGACCACCTGGAGGTGATCAAGCTGATTCCGCCGCTGGTCGTCGGCGAGCGGGAGGTGGACCGGTTCGTGAACGCCTTCACCGACGTGATGGACGACGCGCACAGCGGCGGCGGCCTGATGTGGGACTTCGGCAAGACACTGATCAAGCAGGCGGTGGCGAACCGCTAGGACGCCCGCCCAGGAGGCGGCTTTGCCTCTGAGGCAACAGATTTGCCGCAGAGGCAAGGCTCCGGCTCAATGGAGTGCATGAACTCCCCTGAGTCCGATGAGTCCGAGCCCGGGACGGGGCCGCCCGGGTCCGGCACCGGGCCCGGCTCCGGGCCGCCTGCCGAGGCGGTCCCCCTGGTCGCGCCCCAGTTGCGCGCCCTGCGCCGCCAGGCCTCCCTCACCCTTGAGGCCGCCGCCCGCGCCGCCGGGCTGTCGCCCGCCCATCTGTCCCGGCTGGAGACCGGACAGCGTCAGCCTTCGCTGCCGATGCTGCTCGCGCTCGCCCGCATCTACGGTACGACGGTTTCGGAGCTGCTCGGTGAGACGGTCGCCGGCCGGGACGCCGTGGTGCGCGCCGCCGCCATGGAACCGACCGCGGCCGGCGGCTGGACCTACTGGCAGGCCGGCGCACCCGGCCGCGGCATGCAGGCACTGCGCGTCCATGTCCCGCACGGCTCCCAGGGCGACATGGTGCGCGTCCACCCCGGCGAGGAATGGCTCTACGTGCTCCAGGGGCGGCTGCGGCTGCGCCTCGGGGACACCACGCACCGGCTCGCGGCGGGCGACAGCGCGCACTTCGACTCGCTGACCCCGCACCGCATCGCCGCCCAGGACCCCGACGGAGTCGACCTCCTGTTCGTCCACACCCTGCTGCAGAGCCCCACGGCCACGCTGTGCCTGGGCCCCACCTTCGGAGACATGCCATGAGTGACATGGAGGAGAAGTTCCCGCGCGCCCTGTGGGTGCGACTGATCATCTACCTCGCGGTCGGCCATCTCTTCGCGGCCTTCATCTACGTGCTGTTCGAGGTGGGGGCCACGTAGCGGCCGCCGGCGCCGGGCGGGGCCGTACGCCTCATTCGAGCAGCCGGTCCCGCAGCCGCTCCCGGATCTCCGGGGTGATCCCCAGGCCCTTCTCCAGGTAGGCGTCGACGCCACCCCAGGTCTCCTCGATCGTCTCGAAGGCGGCCGTCAGATACTCGGCGCGGGCGTCGAACAGGGGGCTGAGCAGCTCCATCACCTCGGGGGAGTAGGCCGAGGAGGAGCTGCCGCTGCGGCGCACCTTGTAGCGGCGGTGCTTGGCGTTCGACTCCAGGTAGTCGGCGAAGATCGCCTCCCGCTCCACGCCCAGGGCGAGCAGGGTCACGGCTATGGACAGCCCCGCGCGGTCCTTGCCGGCGGCGCAGTGCATGAGCGCGGGGACGCTGTCGTCGGCGAGCGCGCGCAGCACCTGGGAGTGCTCGGCGGTGCGCTCCGTGACGATCGAGCGGTACGAGGCGATCATGCGGCGCGCGGCCTTGCCGTCGCCGAGGATCTCGCGCAGCTGGTCGATCTCGCCGTCGCGGACCATCTTCCAGAACTCGGCGCCGTCCGCCGGATCGCTCAGCGGCAGGTTCACATTCCGCACGCCCGGCAGCTCGATGTCGGGACCTTCCAGTTTCTGGTCCGCCGCGTTGCGGAAGTCGAAGACCGTGCGCAGGCCCAGGGAGGCGAGGAAGCCGGCGTCCTGTTCGGTCGCGTGCGCGAGGTGGCCGCTGCGGAACAGCACGCCCTGCCGCACCCGGCGGCCGTCCACGGTCGGCAGCCCGCCCACGTCCCGGAAGTTGCGCACTGCGGCCAGCTCGGGCTCGGTCGACGGGACCTGCTGCGTCACGGGGACTCCTCCCATTCGGTCCCGCCGACGCGGCTCGACGACGGGCACGCCTTCGACGATACGACATGGCTGCCTGGGGCAATGAGTTGTCCACAGGCGTTGCACCGAGGGCTCGCGGCCCTTGATGATGTTGACGCCTGAGTGCACCTGTTCGTGTCTGTTCGTATCTGTGAGGGACTGCATGCTGGAGATCGCCGGAAACGGCCGTACGTGGATTCTGTCCGGGCCGACCAGCAGTTACGCCCTCCATCTCACCGGGGAGGACGAGCTCCTCCACCTGCACTGGGGGCCGCGGATCGCGCTCGCCGACGCCGAGGCCCTGGCCGTCCGCCCGCTGCCGGACTACTGGCCCTTCGAGTCCCCGCTCGACGGACGTGAGGAGTACCCCGTCGAGGGCGGCCCCCGTTTCGTCCGCCCCGCCCTGTCCGTGCGCACCCAGGAGCGACGCGGCACCGAGTGGCGCTTCGACGCGTACGAGAGGGCCGAGGACGACGAGCTGCGGCTGCGGTTCCGTGACGGCGAGCTGGCGATCACGCTGCACTACCGGATGCGGCACGACGTCGTGGAGCGCTGGGTGACCCTGGACAACCAGGGCCCGGCGGTCGAGGTGCTGCGCGCCGACTCCGCCACCTGGACCCTGCCCGACCGGGAGGACGGCTGGCGGCTGTCCCAGCTGCACGGCCGCTGGGCCGCGGAGTCCCGGCTCGTACGCGCCCCCCTCACCTACGGTGAGAAGGTCATCGGCAGCCGCCGCGGCCACACCGGGCACCAGCACCTGCCGTGGGTCGCGCTGGACACCGACGCGACCGAGGAGCGCGGCGAGGTCTACGGCTGCGCCCTCGGCTGGTCCGGTTCCTGGCGCATCGCCGTCGCCGAACTCCCCGACACCCGCGTGCAGATCACCGGCGGGGCGGGCTACGACGACTCCGGCCTGCTGCGGCTGGCGGCGGGCGAGTCCTTCACCACGCCCGTCTTCGCCGGCCTGTGGAGCGACGGCGGCTTCGGCGGGGCGAGCCGCGCCTGGCACGCCTATCAGCGCGCCCACGTCATCCCGGACGCGGACCGGGACCGGCCCGTGCTGTTCAACTCCTGGGAGGCCACGGAGTTCGACATCTCCGAGGAGCAGCAGGGGGTGCTGGCCCGCCGGGCGGCGGCGATGGGCGTCGAGCTGTTCGTCGTGGACGACGGCTGGTTCGGCAAGCGCACCAGCGACCGCGCCGGACTCGGCGACTGGACGCCCAACCCGGACCGCTTCCCCGGCGGCATCAAGCCCTTGGCCGACTACGTCCACGGCCTCGGCATGCAGTTCGGCATCTGGGTCGAGCCGGAGATGGTCAACCCGAACAGCGACCTCTACCGCGCCCACCCCGACTGGGTGCAGTACCAACCGGGACGAAAGCGGACGGAGCTGCGCAACCAGCTCGTACTGAACCTCGCCCGCGAGGACGTCCAGGAGTACCTGTGGGAGCAGCTCCACGGACTGCTCTCCAGCGCCCCGATCGACTACGTGAAGTGGGACTTCAACCGCTGCTTCACCGACGCGGGCTGGCCCGGCGACGCCTACCCGCAGCGCCTGTGGGTCGACCACGTCGACGCGCTCTACCGGCTGCTGGACCGGCTGCGTGCGGCGCACCCGGGCGTCGCCTTCGAGTCCTGCTCGGGCGGCGGCGGCCGGATCGACCTGGGTGTCATGAGCCGTACGGACCAGGTGTGGACCTCCGACAACACCGACCCGCTGGACCGGCTCGCCATCCAGCACGGCTTCAGCCAGATCCACCCCGCGCGCGTGATGGCCGCCTGGGTCACCGACAGCCCCAACACCCAGCTCAACGGCCGGGTCAGCTCACTGCGGTTCCGGTTCGTCAGCGCCATGGCCGGGGTGCTCGGAGTCGGCGGCGACCTTGCCGAGTGGACCGAGGAGGAACTCGCCGAGGCGGGCGACTGGGTGGCTCTCTACAAGGAGATCCGGCCCCTGGTGCAGCGGGGCGACCTCTACCGGCTGCGGCCCCCGGAGGGCGGACTGAGCGCGGTGCAGTACGTGCTCGGCGACGAGGCGGTCGTCCTCGCCTGGCTCCAGGCGCAGCATCACGGCGAGCCCGTCCCGGCGGTGCGGCTGCGCGGACTCGACCCGACGGCGTCGTACGAATGCCGTGAAACGGGCGAAGTCCACCGGGGGGCCGTCCTGCTGCATCACGGGCTGCGGACCGGACTGCACGGCGACCTGGATGCGGCAGTTCTCCGGTTGCGCCGCATTTGAGACTTCTGCCTGAATTGGCGTCTTAGTTCAACTCTGGCTGGAATAGGGGTATCTGATGGGCGGGGCGTGAGGAGCGTCATACTCGTGACCGTGCGTCGCCCGTCATGTTCACGTAATGCACATACTCCACATGGGAATTCGGGGTGAGGAGGTGCCCTCCGATTGACGGAGGGTGACCAGGAATTCCCTCACAGGATCAAGAGAAGCGCATTCACATACAACCTCTACTTGTCCCTGTGCGTCTTGGTCGCTTACGTTCACCACCGATCCGGACGGACGCCCAATCCTGCCGCCGCCCGGAGCCCGCACACTCACCCGTCCACGGCAGGAGCGGGGGACCCACAGGCACAACCGCCTGTTCCGGTCTCCGGAACAGGCTAGGGGTTAAGCCGTACTCCGGTACGGCCGGGCATCTCCAGCCCGCACCCGACAGCTCACCTCGCAGGCGCCGGAGAGGAATTCGTCATGCCCGCGAAGGGTAAGCACCGCCGCCCCAAGGCTCAGCGCTTCACTCGTTCCATCGCCGTCGCCGGAACCGGCGGCGCCGCACTCGCCCTTCCGCTCCTGGGAGCCACCGGCGCCCATGCGGCGAGTGCCCAGTCCGTCACGGAAAATGCCGTTCAGTCATCGGTTCCCACCGCCGCGAAGAATGCGGTGGCCGAAAAGCCGGCGGCCGAGAAGAAGGCCGCCACGCAGACGTCCGGCGTGAAGACCTATGCGGTGCGGGCCGGTGACTATCTCGCGAAGATCGCCGACGAGCAGAGTGTCAGCGGTGGCTGGCAGAAGCTCTACGCCGACAACCGCGAGGCCGTCGGCGAGGACCCGTCGCTGATCCACCCCGGTCTGAAACTCACGATCGGCAAGAAGGCCGCCGCCGGCACGCCGAAGACCGAGTCCTCGGACTCCTCGTCGTCCGGCTCCTCGTCCTCCTCGTCGCAGAAGTCGGAGTCGAAGAAGTCGGATTCGTCCGCCTCCTCGTCGGATTCGTCCGCCTCCTCGTCGAAGACCTCCTCGTCGCAGGAGTCGACGGCCACCACCCAGAGCGCCGGAACCGCCAGCACCGCGAGCGGGTTCTCCGCTCCGGTGGCCGGTGCCACCGTCGGAACCCCGTACCGGATGTCCGGCAGCATGTGGTCCAGCGGCTACCACACCGGTGTCGACTTCGTCGTCCCGACCGGTACTTCCCTGAAGTCCGTGGGCGCGGGCACGGTCGTCTCCGCGGGCTGGGGCGGCGCGTACGGCAACCAGGTCGTCATCCAGCTGGCCGACGGCTACTACGCGCAGTACGCGCACCTGTCCTCGCTCTCCGTCTCCAGCGGCCAGACCGTGGCCGCGGGGCAGCAGATAGGCCTCTCCGGCGCGACCGGAAACGTGACGGGCCCGCACCTGCACTTCGAGATCCGCACCTCGCCCGGCTACGGTTCGGACGTCGACCCGGTCGCCTACCTCCGCGCGAAGGGCGTCTCCGTCGGCTGACGCCCGCCGACCACCTGTCTGACACGCCGCCGAAGGCCGGACCCCGATCCCCGGGTCCGGCCTCCGGCGTGTTCGGGGGCGGGCGGGAAGCCGACCGGTGAGCACTCCTGGTCGCCGGGGGCGTTCTTGTCTCGTTCATGTCGCCCATGTCTCGTTCATGATCGCCGCATTGCGATCTTGTGGCGCCGGGGTCCGGAGCGTCGACAGCGAGGGAAGGGCGGGGACACAGTGAACTCCGCAGTGAGGCAAGCGCTTCCTGCCGCCGACGTCCCGAAGGAGTTCCCGTGCACCCCGTCCGCCGACGCCGAAGAACTGTCGCCGTCACCGCCGCGGCCCTGCTCGCCGGGCTGTTCGCCGCCCCCTCCGGCCAGGCCGCGGAGCCCTCGCGCAGGAGCGTCGAGAACCTCGACCGGGGGCTGGTCGCCGTCCCGTCCGGCAGAGGCACGTTCCTCAGCTGGCGTCTGCTCGGCACCGAGTACGCACGGCACGGCGACGCCATCGGCTTCCACGTGTACAAGAACGGACGGCGGCTGAACCGGGCGCCGGTCACCCGGTCGACGACGTACCAGGACGACAGCCCGGGCACCGGCACGTACACCGTGCGAGCCGTGGTCGACGGGCGGGAGCTGAAGCCGGGCCGGGCCGCGCTCGACCTCTCCCGGGGCTATGCCGAGATCCCCCTCGCCACCGCCGACGGCTACGTCGTGCAGCACGCCTGGCCGGGCGACCTCGACGGCGACGGACGGTACGAACTCGTCGTCAGCCGCCTCTCCCCGGCCCGTGACCGGCCCGACCTGCTGGAGGCGTACACGCTCACCGGACGGCGGCTGTGGCGGGTCGACCTCGGGCCGGGCTCGTACACCCAGGTCGGCGGGAACGGTGCCAACGACCCGGCGCCCGCCGCGATCAGCGGTTCGACGGCGATCGGCGGCTACCGCAACGACGACAACGTGACGGTGTACGACCTCGACGGGGACGGCCGCGCCGAGGTGCTGGTGCACACCGCCGACGGAACCACCTTCGCGAACGGCGAGCGGGTCACCGCCGCCTCACCCGCCCAGCAGTTCGTGTCGGTGATCGACGGCGCGACCGGCGCCGAACGCACCCGGCAGCCCGTCCCCGACGACTTCGTCGCCGACGGCCCCTCCGGCGGCCACTTCGGCATCTCGTATCTCGACGGCCGACACCCCAGCCTGGTCACGAAGCTGGTCACCCGGGCCGGCGCCAAGCGGGGCGCCTTCCGGACCCTCATCCAGACCTGGGACTTCGACGGCGTCGAGCTGACCCGCCGGTGGAAGTACGTCGGGGACCCGGCGAGCGGCGCGACCAGCTTCCACCAGATCCGCACCGTCGACGTCGACCAGGACGGCAGGGACGAGATCGCGGACGGCAACTACGTCGTGAACAGCGACGGCACCCTGCGCTACGTCGTCGCCGGCGCGGGGCACGGCGACCGCTTCGACATCGCCGACCTCGACCCCGCCCGGCCGGGACTGGAGGGCTTCGCCATCCAGCAGTCGGAACTGGGCGTCGTATCGACGTTCCCCTGGTACTACTACGACGCCGACACCGGCGAGCGCCTGGTGACCGGCGAGCACCCCGCCACCTGGGAGAGCGACGCCGACCTCGACGTCGGCCGGGGCAACGCCGCCGACATCGACCCCGGTCACCCCGGCTACGAGTACTGGACCTCCACCGCCGACGTCACCGCCCCCGGCGCGGGCGTGCGCAACGTCCGCGACGGCAAGGTCTCCACGACCACGCCGAGCGTCAACTTCCGGATCTGGTGGGACGGTGACAAGGCGTCAGAGCTCCTCGACCACACGTACGTCGAGAAGTGGGACCCCGCCACCGAGACCAGCGCCAGGATCTTCGACCCGCCCGCAGCCGTCGCCGGCGCCCGCAACGCGACACCGTTCTACGGCGACGTCCTCGGCGACTGGCGTGAGGAGATCCTCGCCGAGACCGCCGACCACACCGCCCTGCGCCTGTACACGACCACCGAGCCGACCCGGACCCGTCTGTACACCCTCGCGCAGAACCCGGCCTACCGCCTCGGGTGGACCGTGCGCGGCTATCTGCAGTCCACGTACACCGACTACTACCTCGGCACCGAGACCCGGCGCGTGCCGAAGCCGTCGATCACCCCTGTCGAAGGAGCCGTTTCCCGTGACGACCACGCGTAGAGCCTTCGCAGCCCTGGCCGCCGGAGCCGCCGTCGCGGCCCTCGCCCCCGCGACCACCGCGAGCGCGTCGCCCCGCCACCGCCGCCTGGTCGCCCACGACGACTTCCGCCACGGTCTCGGCCAGTGGGCCGTGGAACTCGAGAAGGGCGGCACCGTCACCGCCTCCCGGGGCGTCCTGGAGGTCGACGTGCCCGCCGGCGCGACGGTCTGGTTCAGGAGGCGGCTGGAAGGGCCGTACGTGCTGGAGTACACCGCCACCCCGGTGTCGGCGGGCGGTGTCAACGACCGGGTCTCCGACCTCAACAACTTCTGGAACGCCGTCGACGTCCGCTCCCCGGACGACCTGTTCGCCACCGCGCGGGGCGGCGCCCTCGCCGAGTACGACCACCTGAAGACGTACTACGTCGGCTACGGCGCCAACACCAACACCACGACCCGGCTGCGCCGCTACGTCGGCGAGGCGGGCGTCCGGCCGCTGCTGTACGACTACACCGAGCCGCTGCTCGTGCCGAACCGGCCGAACCGGGTACGGATCGTCTCCGACGGTTCGACCGTGCGGTGGTGGAACAACGGGCGGCTCGTCTTCGACCACCACGACCCGGAGCCGTACACGAGCGGGCACTTCGCCTTCCGGACCACCTGGAGCCACTTCCGGATCGCCGGCTTCCGGGTGTGGCAGTCGCCGCCTCAACAGCGCTGAGGAAAGGGCTATTCCTGGCTTGACCAATCTTTGACGAGTGGCCTATCTCACCGCCCGTCAACCCTGTCCTACGGTCGCGTAGCTCACATCCGAAGGGGAATCATGGGCCGACGTGGCAGACGATTCGAAGAGTGACATCAGATCAGTGATCGGGTCGTACGTGGCGGTGGGGGACAGCTTCACCGAGGGCGTCGGCGACCCGGGGCCGGACGGGGCGTTGGTCGGCTGGGCCGACCGGTTCGCGGTCCTGCTCGCCGACCGGCGCCCCGAGGGCGACTTCCGGTACACGAACCTCGCCGTGCGCGGGAAACTGCTCGACCAGGTCGTGGCCGGCCAGCTTCCCCAGGCCGTCGCCCTCGCGCCCGACCTGGTCTCCTTCTGCGCGGGCGGCAACGACATCCTGCGGCCCGGCACCGACCCCGACGAGGTCGCCGAGCGCTTCGAGCGGGCGGTCGTCCAGCTCACCGCCGTCGCCGGCACGGTGATGGTGACGACCGGGTTCGACACCCGCCGCATGCCCGTCCTGAGGCATCTGCGCGGCAAGATCGCCACCTACAACGGGCATGTGCGGGCCATCGCCGACCGGTACGGCTGTCCCGTGCTCGACCTGTGGTCCCTGAAAGCCATTCAGGACCGCCGCGCCTGGGACGGCGACCGGCTCCACCTCTCGCCCGAGGGGCACACGCGCGTGGCACTGCGCGCGGGCCAGGTCCTCGGCCTGGAGACCCCGGCCGACCCGGAGCAGCCCTGGCCGCCGCTGCCGCCGCGCGGCACCCTGGAGATCCGGCGGGACGACGTGCACTGGGCGCGCGAGTACCTGGTGCCGTGGATCGGACGCAGGCTGCGCGGGGAGTCGTCCGGCGACCATGTGACCGCCAAGGGCACGCTGTCGCCGCACGACATCAGGACACGGATCACATCGGTGGCCTGAGGGCGTGAGGGACTGAGGGGCCTGAGGGCGTGCGGGTGTCCGGGCGGGCCATCGGGCGGGCCACCGGCCTCGGGACTGAAGACCGGTGCCGGGGGCGGGGACCTGCCGGCCCGGCGCCGGTCCCCACGCCGTCAACGCGGAACGGACGTCGGCCGGTAACCCCGCTGTCAGAGGGGCCGCCCATAATGGAACGTCTCACCGACTCCACATGGAGGTACACCGTGACCGGTTTCCGTTCCCCGAGCTCCGGGCTCCGCGCGCTGCGGCCCGCGGCCTTCGGCGCGGACCCGAGCGGTGAGCGCCTGGCGCGCATCCGCAGATCGCCCCACTTCAAGGACGGGGTGTTCCAGAACCCGGGGGGCACCGCCCGCACCCGCCCCTCCGGTTCGTCGGTGGAGCTCGCGAAGGCATTCCTGGACAAGGACGAGCGGAGCCGGCGCGCCCCGCAGGGCACGGTGCCGGTGCACGCCACCACCCTCGCCGACATCTCGAAGCCCCCTGCCACCGGGCTGAGGCTGACGTGGATGGGGCACTCCAGCGTGCTCGCCGAGATCGACGGACACCGCGTGCTCTTCGACCCGGTCTGGGGCGAGCGCTGCTCCCCGTTCGCCTTCGCCGGGCCCCGGCGACTGCACCCGGTGCCCCTGCCGCTGGCCGCGCTCGGCCCGGTCGACGTCGTCGTGATCTCGCACGACCACTACGACCACCTGGACCTGCCCACGATCAAGGCGCTGGCCGGCACCGACACCGTGTTCGCCGTGCCGCTCGGCGTCGGCGCCCACCTGGAGCACTGGGGCGTGTCCGCCGACCGGCTGCGCGAGCTGGACTGGCACGAGACCACCAAGGTCGGCGGGCTCACCCTGACCGCCACCCCGGCCCGTCACTTCTGCGGTCGCGGCCTGCGCAACACCCAGCACACCCTCTGGGCCTCCTGGGTCGTCGCCGGGGACGCGCACCGGATCTACCACAGCGGCGACACCGGTTACTTCAGCGGATTCCAGGACATCGGCGCCGAGCACGGTCCCTTCGACGCCACGATGATCCAGATCGGCGCCTACAGCGAGTTCTGGCCGGACATCCACATGACCCCCGAGGAGGGCATGCGCGCCCATCTCGACCTCCAGGGCGGGCAAGCGCGTGGCGCGATGCTGCCGATCCACTGGGGGACCTTCAATCTCGCCGCGCACGCGTGGGCGGAGCCGGGGGAGTGGACCCTGGCTGCCGGTGAGGCGGTCGGGCAGGCCGTCGCCGTACCCGTGCCGGGACAGCCGTTCGAGCCCGCGGGGGAACTGCCGGTGCGTCCGTGGTGGCGGGACGTGTCCCGGCCCCTGAAGCGCGACTGGCCCACGCCCCAGCCGCCGACGATGACCAGCCGCGACGACCTCGACCTCGTGGGCGAGGGCTGAGCGACGGGCCGGGTCGCAGCACCTGGACGACACGGGCGGGCCGGTGCACCGGCAGGCAGGTGCATCGGCACGCAGGTGCATCGGCACGGAGGCGCATCGGCACGGAGGCGCATCGGCACGGAGGCGCACCGGTCATGGCGTGAGGCGAGCACCGCGTGCGCGATGCCGTCCGTCCGGCTGGACCGCGTGCGTCCGTGGGCAAGGAACTGCTCGCCTGCGGAGCAAGCGCATCCGGCGCCCTCGCCGGGCGCCGAGCGGTGGGCTGCGGTCGTGGCGTCGGGATGTGCTGGGCCGTCCTGGGCCGTGCCCGTCCTGAGCCGTGTGCGTGCTGGGCCGTGGCCGTCCTGGGCCGTGTGCGTGCTGGGCATGGCGCGGCGCGGTGACGACGACGGTCGCTGGGCGGTAGCCGTCCAGCGAGGGGCACGCGTCGACCGTCCGCCGTCTTGGCCAGGACCGGCACGCTCCGTGACATTCCGAGCGGTGTCGTGCGGGGCGCCGGAGCCCTTGGGATCGTGTCTGTGAGTCGGTCGTGAGCCGGTCGTGAGCGCTGCGCGGGCGCATGAGAAGAGCTGGGGCGACCACGGACCGCCTGACTCTCCTCGCCCATTCCTGAGCGTTTCTGACCAGGCGTGATCGGCGCCAGACGCTTTGGGGGTCAAGCCCGCGAGGGCTTATCGATCTGTCGTGCGAAGCCTCATACCAGAGCGGGACGCTGTCCGTGCGAGTTTGTCAACTGCTCATCGCGCCGGATGTGTCGCCGACTACTGTGAGTGTCCGTCGGATGACGTGGGGCCGAGAGGTTCGGTTCTCTCGACCGACGCCCGCATGCGCGTGCCCGCGGCACGCACCCGGCATGCGCACCTGTCCATCAGGACCGACGGACGAGTACGACGAGGACACCGATGTCTCACCTCCGCGCACCGGCCGCCCGCGCAGACCGCCGTGAGGGCGGACGGCACGGCCGGCCGGCCGCCCGTGCCGTTCCCGCGCTGCCCGAGACCCACATACGGCCCCAGCTGCTGCGTCTCGCCGTGCTGCCGCCGGTCGCCGTCGCCCTCAGCGGCTGCGCCGCGGTCCTGTTCACCGTCCGCTCCACCGGCGCACGGCCCAGCCTCAGCCTTCTGAGCGTCCTCGTCGGCGCGGTCTCGGTGACCTGCGCGGGCATCCTGATCGCCGCCGTGGCCGCCGACCGTGCCGCCAGGTCCGTGAGCGACCGGATCGGCGCCCTCCGTCGCAGCAGCGCACGTGGCGAGGCCGACCTCCGGGCCCTGGTCGACGCCCTGCGCCGCGGTGAGGGACCGCCCCGGCGCACGCCGCGCAGCGGCCCGCCCGAGGACGCCGACGATTTCGAACTGCTCGCGGCCGACCTGGCCCGCGCGCACGACAGCGCCATCAGCGCCGTGGTGCAGGCCGCGCAGCTCTCCAGCCAGGCGGGCAGCGAACAGAAGCTGGAGGTCTTCCTCAACCTCGCCCGGCGGCTGCAGTCGCTGGTGCACCGCGAGATCTCCATCCTCGACGAGCTGGAGAACGAGATCGAGGACCCCGATCTCCTGAAGGGCCTCTTCCACGTCGACCACCTCGCCACCCGCATCCGCCGTCACGCCGAGAACCTCGCCGTGCTCGGCGGCGCCGTCTCACGCCGGCAGTGGAGCAACCCGGTCTCGATGACCGAGGTGCTGCGCTCTGCCATCGCCGAGGTCGAGCAGTACTCCCGGGTCAAGCTCGTGCCGCCCATCGACGGCGAGCTGCGCGGCCACGCCGTCGCCGACGTCATCCATCTGCTCGCCGAACTCGTCGAGAACGCCACGGTGTTCTCCGCCCCGCACACTCAGGTGCTGCTACGGGCCAATCTCGTCACCTCGGGGCTGGCCGTCGAGGTGGAGGACCGCGGACTCGGCATGCCGGTCGGCGAACAGAGCCGGATGAACGCCCTGCTCGCCGACCCGGACCAGGTCAACGTCGCCAGCCTGCTGGCGGACGGGCGTATCGGGCTGTTCGTCGTCTCGCAGCTCGCCAAGCGGCACGGCATTCACGTCCGCCTGCAGACCAACATCTACGGCGGGGTCCAGGCCGTGCTTGTCGTGCCGCAGGCCCTCCTGGGCGCCGTACCGGGCGCCCCCGGCGTGGTACCGCAGCCGCCGGACGGACCGGCGGGACCGGTCGGACCTGCGGGCACCGCTGGTCCGGCGGCGTCGCCGCCGCAGCCCGGGCCCGAGGGAACACACCGGCGCGCGGCGACGACACAGGGCGCCGTTCCACCGTCGGCGCCCTCCCGGCCGCCCACCGCACAGCGCCCGCAGCGGAGCGCGTCTCCTGCACAGCGGGGGACCAGGGGGACCACAGGGACCACGGGGTCGAGTTCAGCTTCGGGACAGGGCGGTGCCCCGGCCACGAGCCCGGGTGCGGTCTCCGATGTGGACTGGGGACCGGACTCCGGCTCGGGTTCGGCTGTTGCCGCGGCGTCGAACGGCGGTGGTCCGCCGCCGCTGCCCGTGCGCGGTGCCCGTGCGGAGCGGCCCACTCCGGCGGAGGCCGTGCCCGGCATCAGGGCCGACGACCGGCCCCTCGTCGCGGAGCACACGGGCGCGCCGCCCACCCCGCGCGGCGGTGCCGTACGCGGCACCATGGGCAAGCCCCAACTGCCCCGGCGACGGGCCCAGGAGCACATCGCACCCCAACTGCGCGACGGCCCCGCGCCGCGCCAGGACACCGAGTACCCGGCCGACCACGACCCGGGGCTCATGGCGGCCTTCCAGCGCGGTATCGGCCTCGCCGAGGCGCAGCAGCACCTGGAGGCGGCGTCCGGCGACACGACGACTTCCGTGGCGTCGCCTCACACGGGGTCGGCTGACGCGGGGGCGACCCACATGGAGTTGTCCGCCCGGACATCGACCGATGTGGCATCGACCGACATGGCATCGACCGACATGGCATCGGCGGACATGAAGGCGGCGGACATGAGGGCGGTTGATGCCGGGTCGCCCTACCCGGAGTCCTCGGGTAGGGCATCGACCGACATGAGGTTCCCTGACGTGAGGTCAGCTGACCTCGGCCACGGCCCCCTCGGGTCGGTCGACACGGAGCGCGGCCACATGGGCCCGTCCGGGCACACGGAGGCGTCCTCCATGGAGCCGCGCCCCATGGAGCCGTCCCTCATGGACCCGCGCCCCAGCGAGCGGGCCGGTCCCGCCGAGGCGCGCTCTGCGCGCGCGGCGCCGGCGTCCCGCGAAGAGCGGGGGAGGCCGGAGAACGGTCCCGCGCCCGGTACCGACTTCAGCCCCGATCCCGATCCCGATCCCGACCACGGCACCCGGCACGACGGGAGCGCACCCGCCGGATGACCACCCCCGCGTTCACCCCACCCCCCAGCGCTCCCGCAGACCTTCGTACCTCAAGGAGTCGATCCACCATGGCGAGCGAAGCGCCGACCGGCCATGTATCCGATCTCGACTGGCTGATGAGCGGGCTCGTGCAGCGCGTACCGCACACCACCAGCGCGGTGCTCCTGTCCTGCGACGGGCTCGTGAAGTCCGTGCACGGGCTCGACCCCGACAGCGCCGACCACATGGCGGCCCTGGCCTCCGGCCTCTACTCCCTCGGCCGCAGTGCGGGCGTCCGCTTCGGCGACGGCGGGGACGTCCGCCAGGTCGTCGTCGAACTCGACACGACGCTGCTGTTCGTGACCACCGCGGGCTCCGGCACCTGTCTCGCGGTGCTGGCCGGCCGTGAGGCCGACGCGGCGGTGCTCGGCTACGAGATGGCGATGCTGGTCAAGAGCGTCCGCCCCTACCTGGTGACCGCACCCCGGCAGCAGACCGTCGGACCCACGGCGATGAGGCCTTGAGCGTGGCGGCGGCCGGCGACGGGCCCTGGCTCGACGACGCGGCCGGGCGGCTGGTGCGCCCCTTCACGGTCAGCAACGGCCGTACCCGGCCCACCATCTCGCTCGACCTCCTGTCGCACGTGATGGCCACCGGAGCCACCCCCCTCGGCTACCTCGGCCCCGAGCACGCGCAGGTGCTCGACATGTGCCGCGTGCCCGTCTCGGTCGCCGAGGTCGCCGCCCATCTGAAGCTGCCGGCGGTGGTCACCAAGGTGCTGCTGTCGGACCTCGTCGACTGCGGGGCGCTGACCACCAAGCCCCCCGAGTTCACCCACAACCCGACAGACCGGGCCCTTCTGGAGGCAGTGCTCGATGGACTACGACGACAGCTCTGACCCCTTCCCCACCGCACTGAAGATCCTGGTGGCGGGCGGGTTCGGAGCAGGCAAGACGACCTTCGTGGGCGCGGTCAGCGAGATCGCGCCGCTCAGCACGGAGGAACTGCTCACCACGGTCAGTGCCGCGACCGACAGCCTCGAAGGGATCGAGAACAAGGTCGAGACGACCGTGGCCATGGACTTCGGCCGCATCACCCTCGACCGGGAACACGTCCTGTACCTGTTCGGCACGCCCGGACAGGAGCGGTTCTGGTTCATGTGGGACGAACTGTCCGAGGGCGCCCTCGGCGCGGTCATCCTCGCCGACACCCGCCGACTGGAGGACTGCTTCGCCGCCGTCGACTTCTTCGAACAGCGCGGTCTGGGCTTCATCGTCGCGATCAACGAGTTCGACGGCGGGCACCGCTACGACCCCGAGGAGGTCCGCGCCGCCATCGACCTCGCCCCGGAGATCCCCATCGTCCGCTGTGACGCCAGGATCTCCAGCTCCGGGGTCCAGACCCTGCTCACCCTGGTACGCCACCTCATCGCGCACAGCCCGGCCGTCGCGCCGAGCCATGGCGCCCACATGTGACCCCCGCACACCCCGCAACGGAGCCGGATATGCCGTACGTCCACAGCGACGGAGCCCGCCCATGAGCTACGACCTGCCCCGCCCGGCCGGTCGACTACTGCTCACCCCCGAGGACAAGGAGGCGCCCGCCCGTGTTCGGCGGCTGGCCCTGCTGGGCCTGGGGGACCATCCGGAGCCCGCCCTCGACGCCTTCGCGCACCACCTCGCCGAGCGCGTCGCCGCGCCGTACGCCATGGTCAACTTCGTCGGCGAGCGACGGCAGTTCTTCGCGGGCCTGCACATCCCGGACGTCAGACCCCGGGTGAAGGCCGACGGCACCGCACCTGTGGTGGGCCGCCACATGGAGCGCGACCACGGGTTCTGTCCCCATGTGGTGGTGCGGCGCAAGGCGCTGGTGCTGGAGGACGTCCGCGACTATCCGCGATTCGCCGGCAATCCGATCGTCGACGAGTACGGCATCCGCTCCTATCTGGGCGCACCCCTCCTCGACAGTGTGGGCATGGTGCTGGGCACCGTGTGCGTCGCGGACGTCGAGCCGCGGCCCTGGGGCAGGCCCGGCCTGGAGACCATCAAGGCGGCGGCCGCGGAACTCGTCGTCCGACTGGAACGTCGCGAGGACGACGGGCTTCCGGCGTGAGACCTGCCGCGAAGGACGGCCCGAGGGCGTGAAGGAAAGCTGTGGCGGCGCTTAAGAAATCCTCGATGGACCGGGGCGCCGCCGTAGGGCAGATTGCTACGCGATTCCACCCCTTCCCCCCGGACGCGGCCCGGATGCGGCCTTCTTCGGCATGCCCGCGCCCGGGACCTCTCACCTCAGGAGCCGTAGCGTTGAAAGCGCTGGTCAAGGAGAAGGCGGAGCCCGGGCTGTGGCTCGCGGACGTCCCGGAGCCCGCCGTCGGACCCGGCGACGTACTGATCAAGGTGCTCCGTACCGGCATCTGCGGCACCGACCTGCACATCCGGTCCTGGGACGGCTGGGCTCGGCAGGCGATCCGCACCCCGCTCGTGGTCGGGCACGAGTTCGTCGGCGAGGTCGTCGACACCGGCCGGGACGCCGGCGACATCAAGGCGGGCGACCTGGTCAGCGGCGAAGGCCACCTGGTGTGCGGCAGATGCCGCAACTGCCTGGCCGGGCGGCGGCACCTGTGCCGGGCCACGGTCGGGCTCGGCGTCGGCCGCGACGGCGCGTTCGCCGAATACGTGGCGCTGCCCGCCGCCAACGTGTGGGTGCACCGCGTCCCGGTGGACCTCGACGTCGCCGCGATCTTCGATCCGTTCGGCAACGCCGTGCACACCGCGCTGTCGTTCCCGCTGGTCGGCGAGGACGTCCTGATCACGGGCGCCGGACCGATCGGGCTGATGGCCGCCGCGGTGGCCCGGCACGCGGGTGCCCGCAACGTCATGATCACCGATGTGAGCGAGGAGCGGCTGGAGCTCGCCCGCAAGATCGGCGTGAGCCTCGCGCTCGATGTCTCACGGGCGACGATCGCCGACGGACAGCGGCAACTGGGCCTGCGCGAGGGCTTCGACGTCGGGCTGGAGATGTCGGGCCGCCCCGAGGCGCTGCGCGACATGCTCGCCAACATGACGCACGGCGGCCGGATCGCGATGCTCGGCCTGCCGTCCGAGGAGTTCCCGGTCGACTGGGCCCGGATCGTCACCTCGATGATCACCCTCAAGGGCGTCTACGGCCGTGAGATGTTCGAGACCTGGTACGCGATGTCGGTGCTGCTGGAGGGCGGCCTCGACCTGGCCCCCGTGATCACCGGCCGGTACGGCTACCGCGACTTCGAGACGGCGTTCGCGGATGCGGCGAGCGGCCGCGGCGGCAAGGTCATCCTCGACTGGACCGCGTGACCCGTCCTCCGCTCCGCTCAAGCTCCCCGCCCCAGGCCCCGCCCCCACGCCCCACACCGCTCTGCGCGCAAGCGCCCCCAACTCCCTTCCGCGCAAGGACTTCAGGAGCTTCCCATGTTCGACTCCGTGCGTGACGATCTGCGCGTCACCCTCGACGAGATCCGCGCCGCCGGTCTGCACAAGCCCGAGCGCGTCATCGACAGCCCGCAGTCCGCGACCGTCAACGTGTCCGCGGGCGGCCGTCCCGGCGAGGTCCTCAACTTCTGCGCCAACAACTACCTCGGGCTCGCCGACCACCCCGAGGTGGTCGCCGCCGCGCACGCGGCCCTGGACCGCTGGGGCTACGGCATGGCCTCCGTGCGCTTCATCTGCGGGACACAAGAGGTGCACAAGGAGCTGGAGGCGCGGCTGTCGTCCTTCCTCGGCCAGGAGGACACGATCCTCTACTCCTCCTGCTTCGACGCCAACGGCGGTGTGTTCGAGACGCTGCTCGGGCCGCGGGACGCGGTCATCTCCGACGCGCTCAACCACGCCTCGATCATCGACGGCATCCGCCTGTCCAAGGCCCGCCGCTTCCGCTACGCCAACCGCGATCTCGCGGACCTGGAGCGGCAGTTGAAGGAGGCCGCCGAAGGAGGCGCCCGCCGGAGACTGATCGTCACCGACGGCGTCTTCTCCATGGACGGCCATGTGGCCCCGCTCCGCGAGATCTGCGACCTCGCCGACCGCCACGACGCGATGGTCATGGTCGACGACTCCCACGCGGTCGGCTTCGTCGGCCCCGGCGGGCGCGGCACCCCGGAACTGCACGGCGTGATGGACCGCGTCGACATCCTCACCGGCACCCTCGGCAAGGCGCTCGGAGGGGCCTCCGGCGGATATGTCGCCGCCCGCGCCGAGATCGTCGCACTGCTGCGCCAGCGTTCCCGGCCCTACCTCTTCTCCAACACCCTCGCACCCGTGATCGCCGCCGCGTCCCTGAAGGTGCTGGACCTGCTGGAGTCGGCGGACGGCCTGCGCCTCCGGCTGGCCGAGAACACCGCCCTGTTCCGTCGCCGGATGACAGGGGAGGGCTTCGACGTCCTGCCCGGCGACCACGCCATCGCGCCCGTGATGATCGGGGACGCGGCGAGGGCGGCCCGCCTGGCCGAACTACTGCTGGAGCGCGGCGTCTACGTGATCGGGTTCTCCTACCCGGTCGTGCCGCAGGGGCAGGCCCGTATCCGCGTCCAGCTGTCCGCCGCGCACTCCACCGAGGACGTGCACCGCGCGGTGGACGCGTTCGTCGCGGCGCGGGCGGAGCTGGACGCCTGACCCGCCGGACGAATTGCGATAATCGTTCACATGATCGAAGCGCGGCGGCTCCACATCCTGCGTGCGGTGGCCGACCACCGCACGGTGACGGCGGCCGCCGCCGCGCTGTACCTCACCCCGTCCGCGGTCTCCCAGCAGCTGACTGCCCTGGAGCAGGAGACGGGCCACCGGCTGGTCGAGCGGGGCGCCAGAGGCGTACGGCTGACCCCGGCCGGCGAGATCCTGCTCCGCCACACCCACGTGGTCCTCGCCCAGCTGGAGCGGGCCGGGGCCGAGCTCGCCGCCTACGGTTCGGGCGAGGCGGGCACGGTCACCGTCGCCTCCTTCGCCACCGGCATCGCCCTGGTCGTCGCGCCCGCCGTGACCCGCCTCGCCGGCACGGCGCCCGGTATCCGCATCCGCGTCCAGGACGCCGAGGGGGACGCCAGCCTGCCGATGGTGCTGGACCGGCAGGTCGACGTCGCGGTCGCCGTCGAGTACCGCGGGGCCCCGCCCGCCGACGACCCGCGCCTGGCGCACGTCCCGCTCTACGCCGAGCCCTTCGACGCGGTCGTGCCGGTCAGTCACCGCCTCGCCGACGCCGACGAGGTCCCGCTCGCGGAGCTGGCCAAGGACCCGTGGATCGGCCCCTACCCGGGCAACCCGTGCCACGACGTGGTCGTCCTCGCCTGTGAGAGCGCCGGCTTCCAACCCCGCCTCGAACACTCCTCGGACGACTTCCGCGCCGTGGTGGCCCTGGCGTCCGCCGACGTGGGCGTCGCCCTCGTGCCGCGCTCCGCGCTGCGCGGCATGGACCTCACCGGCGTGGTCGTCCGCCCTGTCGACGGCGTCGCGCCCACCCGCCGGGTCTTCGCGGCGGTCCGGCGGGGCGCGGAGGAGCATCCCCTGATCCGCCCCGTGCTGGACGCGTTGGAGGAGGTGGCTCCGATGTAACCTGCGCGTTTCATTTATGGGATACGGTCCCGAATGTGAAACGCCATATCGTGGAAGACGCTCCAGTACCCGCACCCGCACCCGCACCCGCCCCGGCTCCTCTCCCGGCCTCGTTTCCCGTCCCCGCCCCGGCTCCCGGCGCGGCCTCTCCCGCCCCCGCGGACCTCGCGGATCCCGTCGACACCCGGCTCGGTGCCCGGCTCGCCGAGCTGCGGGCCGAACGCGGGTGGACGCTCGGGGAGTTGGCGGAGCGCAGCGGAGTGAGCCGGTCCACCCTGTCGCGGGCCGAACGGGCGGAGATCAGCCCCACCGCCTCGCTCCTGAACCGGCTCTGTCACGTCTACGGGCGCACCATGTCCCAGCTGCTCAGCGAGGTCGAGGCGGAACCCGCGCTGCTGGTGCGGGCCGCCGAGCAGCCGGTGTGGGAGGACCGGGCCTCCGGGTTCGTACGGCGTTCCGTGTCTCCGCCGCATTCCGGGCTGCGCGGCGAACTGGTGGAGGGGCGGCTCGCCGTAGGTGCCGACCTCGCGTACGACCGGCCGCCCGTGCCCGGCCTGGAACAGCACATCTGGGTGCTCTCCGGGACACTCGACGTGACCACGCAGGACGTCGAACACCGTCTCGCCGCCGGGGACTGCCTGCGGATGCGGGTCTGGGGCCCCACCCGCTTCCGGTGTGCAGGGCCGGAGGCGGCGCGGTACGTGCTGGCGGTGGTGCTGCCGTGATCGTCACCCGGCTGGACGAAGCCCGGCTGAACGGGGCCCGGCTGAACGGGGCCCGGCTGAACGCGACGGTCCAGGAGTTGGCGGACCTTCTGGTCGACACCGTCGACGACGGCGCCTCGGTCGGATTCCTCGCCCCGCTCACCCGTGAGGAGGCCGTCGCCTGGTGGGAGGAGCGCGCCGCGGCCGCCGTCGCCGGCCGGCTCGCCGTGTGGACGGCACATGACGGGGACCGGACCGCCGGCACGGTCACGCTGGCGTTCCCCGACAAACCCAACAGCCGCCACCGCGCCGAACTGGTCAAGCTGATGGTGCACCGGGACGCCCGTGGACAGGGCCTGGGCCGCAGGCTCCTGACCGTCGCCGAGAAGGCCGCGGCCGAGGCGGGCGTCACCCTGCTGCACCTGGACACGGAGACCGGCAGCCCCGCCGAGCACCTCTACCGCACGGCCGGCTGGACGATGGCCGGCGTGATCCCCGACTACGCGGCGAACCCGGCCGGGGCACTGCGGCCGACGACGCTGTACTACAAGCATGTGGGAGCGCGTACGGAACGCGCCTTGTCGGGACAGACGGCATCAGGGCGGCCCGCTGACGTGGGACCGCCCGGTCGGGCGGCGGGCGGAACGAACCTCAGCCCTTGACGGCCTTGGCGATCCGCAGCGCGGCCTCGGCGGGCGTGAGGTGCGTGGTGTCGACGACCTCGGCCTCGCCGTGCAGCCAGGTGCGGGCCGCCTCGGCGTAGGACTCCAGGTACCTGAGGCGGAACGAGGAGGGGCCGAGGACGGTGTCCCCCTCGATGCGCCGGCGGAGGGTGTCCTGGTCGGCGTGGAGGACGAAGTGCCGCACCGGGACGGCATGTCGGGCGAGGCCCGCGCTGATCTCGCGCCAGTACTGCTCGACCAGGACCGTCATGGGCATCACCAGGGTGCCGCCGGTGTAGTCGAGTACGCGGCGGGCGGTCTCGACGACGAGCGGCCGCCACGGCGGCCAGTGCTGGAAGTTGTCCGTCCCGGGGCCGGGCAGCCCCGGAGTGATGTCCATGAGCGTCTCGCCGACCTTCTCCGCGTTGAACACCCGTGCATCCGCAAGGAGTGGCTGCACGAGTGCGCTGGTGGTCGTCTTGCCCGCGCCGTGGGTGCCGTTGAGCCATACGATCATGGCCCGACGCTAGCGGTGTGCGGGCCGTGGGCCGGTGCCGGTCACGTCACAGAACGGGCACGGCGGAAGACCGGCAGGGCTTCGGCGTCGTGTCGGCGCCGGTCACCGGGTCTTCCCCCTCCGGGTACTGCCTATCGGCTCTCACCAGGTCATTGTCAGTGGCAGCGGCTACGGTGCCTGTCATGCCGGATGCCGAAGACGTACGACGGATCGCTCTGTCCCTGCCGGACACGACGGAGAAGACCGCCTGGAGCATGCCCACGTTCCGGGTCGCGGGGAAGATGTTCGCCACGCTGCCCGAGGACGAGACCTCCCTCGCCGTGCGCTGCCCCAAGGAGGAGCGCGACGAACTGGTGATGGCCGAGCCGGAGAAGTTCTGGACAGCCGGCCACGAAGCCCAGTTCGCCTGGGTGCGGGCCCGTCTCGCCGCCCTGGAGGACGAGGACGAACTGCGGGACATCCTCATCGACTCCTGGCGCCAGGCGGCACCCACCGGACTGCTCGACGCCCACCCCGAGCTGAGGATCCCGGCCGTCGACTGAACGCCCTCACGTGAACGCCCCGCGCGAGGCTCCTGGGCGGGCACGCCCGCCCCCGGCGCCCACGGCGATCGGCACCCGTTGTGCGTCCGATCGGCACCCGTCGTACGCCCGAGAAACGGGTGCGCGACCATCGACCCGAGTGCGGTATTGTTTCCATGCGCGTTCGGCCAGGGAAAGCCCAGGTCAGACGGCATCGGGACGTGGCGCAGCTTGGTAGCGCACTTGACTGGGGGTCAAGGGGTCGCAGGTTCAAATCCTGTCGTCCCGACTTTTCGAAGTCGCAGGTCAGGGGCCGTTTCAGAGGCAATCTGAAACGGCCCCTTGATCATTCTGTGGGCCGGTCGGGAACCCGTTGGGGACCAGGCGCACTTGACTGCCCTTGACCGGCGGCGCGCGATGGTTCACGGCCTGAGGGTCGCGCGGGCCGAGCGTCGTGTTCAGCTCTCCAGTCGTGCCTGGTCCTGCTCCGTCACGGCGTAGCCGGGCACGGACGGCCATCGAACGGTCAGCAGCACCGACTCCTCCTCTGCGAACCATGAGTGGTCGACTCCGCGCCCCCACACCACGTAATCACCCTGTTCTTCCAGGAGAACGCTGCGACCAGGGAGTTCCACGCGGAAACGGCCGCTGATGAGAACCAGGAGGGCGGTGCGCTCCTCGCCCTCCACCCACCGCAGTCGCCGGTCACCGCGGGGATGGATGCCCCATTTGATCTCTACGGCCTCGCTGTGGCGCGGATCGCCGACGTCCTTGAAGTGCCCGAGGAGCCACCCCTTGTCCAGTGGCGCGTCTTTGCCCGCATTGCCCACGTACACGTTGTCGTTCACGTTGCCAGATGCTAAGCGGAAGCTGCCGCAGTCAGTACCGGCACTCGGGTCGACCTCGCCCCGGACCGGATCCGCGCTGACGGTGCCCGAGCCGACCGTCGCCCAAATCCCCATCGCCCGGACGTTGTTGCCGGTGACGTCCAGGCCAGCGCGAGACCGTCGAGGCGGTCACGTCCCAGCGCCGGTGAACGTCGGGAGTCGCGTCGCCCAGCTCGCTGACGCTGGCGGTGGGGCCGTCGCTCCGCCCGGAGATGTCGCGCAGACCCTTGACGCATCTCGTTCCAGTGCGTAGATATGTCTGCGCAGTCATGACAACGCAGTCACACAGGGACCGGCCTGCGCTCGGACTGCTGACCCTCAGGAGACACCGATGGCACGACTGGCAGGCCGCAGCGCAGGCGCCCCACCGCGCAGCATCGATGTGGCGCGTCTGGCGGGCGTCTCGCAGAAGACGGTGTCCCGGGTCATGAACGGCGAGCAGTACGTCTCCGACGATGTGCGCAGACGTGTCCTCGACGCGGCCGAAGGGCTCGGTTACCGGCTGAACCATGCGGCGCGGGCGCTGGCCTCCGGACGGACCCGGTCCATCGGCGTCGTCACGCTCGGAACCGCCCTGTACGGACCCGCCTCCCTGCTGATGGGCGTCGAGCGTGCCGTCCGGGACACCGGTTACGCGCTCCGCGTGGTCAACACGGTGGAGGGTGATCCCGGGGGCATCGCCGGTGCCGTCGACTCGCTCCTCGATCAGGGCGTGGACGGCATCGTCATCTCCGAGCCGATCGACGAGGAGGGTGACGCGGACCTCTCCCTCCGCGTCGACGTACCGGTCCTGGTCCTCGGCGCGCCGCCGCCGTTCGCCGGTCGCCGGGTGGTGACCGCGGGGCTCGTCTCCCACCAGCTCGCACGGGCCGTCACCGAACACCTGCTCGACCTGGGGCATGTGACCGTCCACCACCTCGCCGGCCCCCAACGCTGGTACGCCGCGAGGGACCGCCTGGAGGGATGGCGGGCGACGCTGGCCGCACACGGCAGGCGCGAACCGCCTGTCATGGCGGGCGACTGGTCGGCCGCGTCCGGATACCGTGCGGGACGCGAACTGGCCGAGGACGGTGACGTCACGGCGGTCTTCGCCGCCAACGACGACATGGCCATCGGTCTGATCCGCGCGCTGCTGGAAGCCGGCCGGCGTGTGCCGGAGGATGTCAGCGTCGTCGGTCTCGACGACATCCCGGTCGCCGCCTATGTGTCTCCTCCTCTGACGACGGTGCGCCAGCCGTTCGACGCGACGGCACAGGACGGCCTGAAGCGTCTCGTGCACGCCATCGAGCACCCGGACGCGGACCCGATCCCGGCGCACGACCCGCCGGTCAACCTCGTCGTCCGCGCGTCGACCGCACCCCCGCCGAACCGGACGACCCCGCAACGTCGGCGGACCACGGCCTGACCCCGCGAGAACTCCTTCCCGATCTTGAGGGGAGGTCGGCCCACCCACAGCTCGCCGACCCGTGTCACCTGCTCCGCCCCCCCCGCACCCGAGTGCCCGAGCCGGCCCACCCGCACCTGGTCGCCGCCCGTCCCACTCACCAGCGCCGAGGCCCGGGCGCCTTGCTTCGAGTCGACCGCCGCCCGGGCCTTCGCCCCTCTCACGCCCTCACCGGCGCGAGCCCCCGTTCAGCCGACGAGCGTGACGCGCCCGGCCCCCGGAACCCGCGAGGACACCCTCGCCCTCCGTCGGCCGCACCCCGCTCACGCCCGAACCCACCTCGTGCATGCAGCTGCGGCACGCTGTCGCCCGGTGCGCCGATCACCTACACCCTTCTGCGGAGTCCACCATGTCCAGACACTTCACGCCCCCGTCCTCGGCAGCCCTGAACCGTCGTGGCTTCCTCGCCGCGACCGGAGCCGTGACGCTCGCGGCCACGCTGTCCGCCTGCGGCGGCCAAGACGGCACGAGCGGCGGCACCCCCGCCAAGAAGGTCACCCAGGCCGACATCGACGCGGCGATGAAGACCCCCACCGAGCTGACGTTCTGGACCTGGGTCCCGAACATCGACAAGGAGATCGCGCTCTTCGAGAAGAAGTACCCGGCCATCAAGGTCAAGGCCGTCAACGCCGGCCAGGGCGTGGCCCATTACACGAAGCTGCGCACCGCGCTCAAGGCGGGCAGCGGTGCCCCGGACGCCGTGCAGATCGAGTACCAGGCGATCCCGACGTTCACGATCACGGACAGTCTGCTGAACCTGAGCCCGTACGGCGCCGCGGCGCTCAAGAGCACGTTCGTCGACTGGACGTGGGGGCAGGTCAGCGGCCCGAACGGCGAGATCTGGGCGATCCCCCAGGACACCGGCCCGATGGGCATGCTCTACCGCAAGGACATCTTCGACAAGCACGGCATCGAGGTGCCCAAGACCTGGGACGAGTTCGCGGCCGCGGCCCGCGAACTCCACAAGGCCGACCCGGAGGTCTACCTGACCAACCTCGCCGGGAACGAGGCCGCCGCCTGGCACGGTCTGCTCTGGCAGGCGGGCGCCAAGCCCTATGCGACCTCGGGCAAGAGCGAGGTCACCATCGACGTCGACGGCTCCGTCTCCCGCAAGCTCGGCGAGTTCTGGGGCGGCCTCGCGAAGGAAGGCGTCATCGGTACCGAGCCCGACTTCGCCGACGCCTGGTACGCCGCGCTCAACAAGGGCAAGTACGCCACCTGGATCACCGCCGCCTGGGGCCCGGCCTTCCTGTCCGGTTCGGCCAAGTCCACGGCCGGCAAGTGGCGGGCCGCGCCGCTGCCGCAGTGGGACGCCGCCAAGCCGAGCTCCGGCAACTGGGGCGGCTCGACGACCGCGGTCATCCGCTCCACCAAGAACCCCATCGCGGCGGCGCTGTTCGCCCAGTTCCTCAACAGCGACCCCGCGAGCGCCAAGATGTTCGCCACCGAGCAGTTCTTCTTCCCGGCGACCAAGGAGCTGCTCGCGGACCCCGAGTTCACCGGGAGCGCGCCCTCCTTCTACGGCGGCCAGAAGGTCAACCAGGTCTTCGCCGACACCAGCACCACGGTCAACTCCAGCTTCCAGTGGCCGCCGTTCCTCGACCAGGCGGCGACGGACTGGACCGAGACCGTCGGCAAGTCCCTGGCCGACCGGACCGACACCGTCCGTGCGCTGGGCGCCTGGCAGACGCGGCTCACCACGTACGCCAAGAAGCAGGGCTTCACGGTCCGAACCCCCTGACGGGTCGCCGGGTCCCGCGCGGCGGCGTGGGACCCACCGCTCCCACCAGCGCAATCCTCCCACCCCTTAAGAAAGGGCCGAAGATGACTGCCACAACCGCGGCCTCCCCCAAGGGCCGGCGCCGAGACGGGCCGACGGGCCCTGGGCGCGGCGGCACGCGCCACCGCCGGTCGGCAGGGCCACTGTTCGTCGCCCCGTTCATGGTGCTGTTCCTCCTGCTCTTCCTCGCTCCCCTCGGCTACGCCGCCTACCTCAGCCTCTACCAGGAACGCCTCATCGGCGGAACGGTGTTCGTCGGGCTCGACAACTACATCCAGGCCCTGGGTGACCCACTGCTCCTCCACGGTGTCGGACGCGTCGCCCTGTTCTTCGTGATCCAGGTCCCCCTGATGCTGTTGCTGGCGCTGCTGTTCGCTCTCGCGCTCGACAGTGGCCTGCTGCGGCTCGCCCGCGTGATCCGGCTGGGCATCTTCATCCCCTACGCCGTCCCGAGCGTGGTCGCCGCCCTCATGTGGGGCTACCTGTACGGACGCGACTTCGGCCCGTTCGCCCAGCTGAGCCGCACTCTCGACCTGCCGGCTCCCGGCTTCCTCACCGAGAGCTGGATGCTGGGCAGTCTGGCGAACATCGTGACCTGGGAGTTCGTCGGCTACAACATGATCATCCTGTACGCCGCCCTGCGCACCATTCCCCAGGAGCTGTACGAGGCGGCCGCGATGGACGGGGCGGGCGCCTGGCGGGTCGCGTGGTCGATCAAGCTGCCGTCGCTCCGGCCGACACTCATGCTCACCCTGCTGTTCTCGGTGATCGGCAGCTTCCAGCTGTTCAACGAACCCAAGTTGCTGATGAGCGTCGCCCCGGACGTCATCAGCAGCTCCTACACCGCCAACCTCTACGCCTACTCACTCGCTTTCACCGGCCAGCAGGTCAACTACGCGGCCACGGTGTCCTTCCTCCTCGGCCTCGTCATCGTGATCGTCTCCTACGCCGTCCTGCTCACCGCGAACCGCAGGAGGACCACGTGACGACCACCGCGCCGACGGCCACCCTCACCACTCCGGCCGAGCCCGCCGCCGGAGTCTCGCGGAGGAGACGCCGGCCGAAGGCTCACCGCAGCACCCCGCTGACGATCGCCATGCTGGCGGTGCTGGCCTACTTCCTGCTCCCGCTGCTGTGGCTGCTGGTCGCCTCGACCAAGAGCACCCAGGACCTGTTCAACACGTTCGGTCTGTGGTTCTCCGAAGCCCCGCAGCTGCTGACGAACGTCAAGGCGACCTTCACCCAGGACGACGGCGTCTTCGTGCGCTGGCTGCTCAACACGGCCGTGTACGCCGGTGTCAGCGCCTTCGGCGCCGCGCTGCTCGCGGCAGCCGCCGGATACGGGTTCGCCAAGTTCCGTTTCCGCGGTGACCGGGCCGCCTTCAACCTCGTGGTGGGCGCCGTCATGGTCCCGGCCACCGCCCTCGCGATCCCGACGTACCTGCTCTTCGCGAAAGCCGGCCTGGTCAACACCCCCTGGGCGATCATCCTGCCCTCCCTGGTCAACCCGTTCGGCCTCTACCTCATGCGGGTGTACGCCGAGGACGCCGTCCCGGACAGCATTCTCGAGGCCGCCCGCATCGACGGGGCGGGCGAGGTGCGGATCTTCTTCCGGATCGTTCTCAGGCTGCTCGGCCCCGGCCTCGTGACGGTCCTGCTGTTCACGCTGGTGGCGACCTGGAACAACTACTTCCTGCCGCTGATCATGCTCAACGACCCGAACCTGTACCCGATCACGGTCGGACTCTCCTCCTGGGCAGCCCAGGCCCAGAACGGCGGAGCCGGTGCCAGCAGCGACATGCTCGCCCTCGTCGTGACCGGCTCCCTGATCTCGATCATCCCGCTCGTCGCGGCCTTCCTGCTGCTCCAGCGGTACTGGCAGAGCGGCCTCGCCTCCGGCGGCGTCAAGCAGTAGCGCGCACTCCCCACACCACTCCTGGCTTCTCGGAGGTTTTCCCCCATGGCGGCTCTGCCTGCCCGTGTCCTGTTCGGCGCCGCGTACTACCACGAGTACACGCCCGCCTACGACCCCGAACTGCGGCCCGACGAACGGCTCAAGACCGACCTCGACCTGATGGCCGAGGCGAACTTCACCGTGATCCGGGTCGGCGAGTCGACCTGGTCGACCTGGGAGCCCACGAGCGGACGGTTCGACCTCGACTGGCTCCAGCCCGTCCTCGACGGCGCCCACGAGCGCGGCATCTCCGTCATCATCGGTACGCCGACGTACGCCGCGCCGCTGTGGCTCGCCCGCCAGTACCCGGAGATCACCGCCGAGCGGCGCACCGGCGAGCGCCTCGGCTGGGGCGCCCGCCAGGAGATCGACTTCACCCACCCCGCGTTCCGGTTCCACGCCGAGCGGGTGATCCGCAAGATGGTGGCCCGGTACGCCGACCACCCGGCGGTCATCGGCTGGCAGGTGGACAACGAACCCGGCCTGCACCTCCTGCACAACCGCGGTGTCTTCCAGCGCTTCGTGGACCACCTGCGGGAGAAGTACGGCGACGTCGAGACCCTGAACCGCGAGTGGGGCCTGGTCTACTGGTCGCACCGCCTCTCCACCTGGGCCGACCTGTGGACCCCGGACGGCAACGAACAGCCCCAGTACGACGTCGCCTGGCGCGAGTTCCAGGCCCGCCAGGTCACCGAGTTCATCGGCTGGCAGGCCGACATCGTCCGCGAGTACACCCGCCCCGGGCAGTTCGTCACCACCTGCATCTCCTACACCCGCCAAGGGGTGGAGGACGACGAGATGACGGACCGCCTCGACATCGCGTCGGGCAACCCGTACTACGACATGCAGGACGGCCTGCTGCTGCCCGACCCCACCCCCGACACCCACGAGCAGAAGTGGAAGACCACCGGGGTGTGGTCGATGTACCAGACGGCGGACTGGATGTTCTCCTCCCGCCAGGAACCGTTCCTGGTCACCGAGACCAACGCGCAGAGCATCGGGTTCGCGTGGGACAACCGGCCCGGCTACGACGGACAGTGGCGGCAGGCCGCCTGGGCGCACGTCGCGCGCGGGGCCCGCATGATCGAGTACTGGCAGTGGCAGACCCTGCGCTTCGGCGCCGAGACGTACTGGGGCGGCGTCCTGCCGCACAGCGGACAGCCCGGCCGTACCTATGCCGAGATCGCCCGGCTCGGCGCGGAGTTCGAGGCCGCCGGGCCGCTCGTCGCCGGGCTGGAGCCGGATGCCGACATCACGATGGTCTACTCGATGCCGAGCAAGTGGCTGATGCAGAAGTACCCGCCGCTCGCGACCGCCGACGGCGAGCCGGACCCCACCGCCTACCACCGCATCTTCGACCCCTTCTACCGCGGCGCGTTCGACGCCGGCCGCCAGGTCCGCATCGTCCACGCCCGCCAGCTGCACGACCCGCGCGGCGTGGGGGTCCCCCCGGCCGAAGGCTGGGGGAGGGAGGGCCTGACGCCCGAGGAGGCCGTACGCCGCCACCCCGTCCTCGTCGCCCCGGCCCTGTACGTCGTCGACGACACCACACTCGACTGGCTGGAGGCCTACGCCCGGGCGGGCGGCCACCTGGTCCTCGGCCCGCGCACCGCCTACGCCGACCACGAGGCCCGGGCCCGGCTCACCCCGGCCCCCGGACGCCTCGCCGACGCCGCGGGCGTCACGTACGACGAGTTCGGCAACCTCCACCGGGACATCCCGCTGCGCCGCACCCCCGACAGCCCGCTGCCGGTGCCGGAGGGTGCCACCGCGACGCGGTGGATCGAGGGCCTGACCGTCACCGACGCCGAGGTGCTCGCCGGGTACGACCACCCGCACTTCGGCCGCTGGCCGGCGGTCACCACCCGCCGCCACGGCGCGGGCCGCGTCACCTGCGTCGGCACGGTGCCGGGCCGCGACCTCGCCCGGACGCTCGCCCAGTGGCTCGCGCCCGCCGCGTGCAGCGCGTGGCTGGACCTCCCCGAGTCGGTCACCGCGACGACCGGTACCTCTCCCGACGGCCGTCGGGTCCACATCGTCCACAACTGGAGCTGGGAGTCCGCGAGCGTCACCGCCCCGGTCGACCTCTCCGACGTTCTGGACGGCACGTCCGTCTCCGCCGGCACAGCGCTGAGCCTCGGCCCGTGGGACGTACGCGTGCTCGTCTCCGTAGCACCGTGATCGAAGAAGGAGAGCAATGCGAAGAAGACTGGCAGCAAAGGCGCTGGGCAGTTCCATCGCGGCCGCCGCACTACTGGCCGGATCCATGGCCGGTGCGCAGGCGTACAACCCGACGGGCGGGACCCTGTACCAGCTCGGCAGCGAGCCGTGTCTGAAGGGGCGGGGGAACTGCGCGGTCTACCCGAAGTCGGCGCAGCTGCCGAGCGGACGTCTGGTCGCGTCGTTCGAGAAGTCGACGGTCGTGACGGCGTCGGGCAGCGCGGACGGGCAGACCCTCCCGGTCTACAAGAGCGACGACCACGGAACGTCGTGGCAGCCGCTGTCGGAGGTCAAGGCTCCCGCGTACCTCTCCAGCGACGCCAAGTACGCGAAGTACACGAGCAACTGGACCAACCCGTACCTCTACACGCTGCCGCAGGACGTCGGGAACCTGAAGCAGGGCACGCTGCTGCTCGCCAGTGTCGTGTCGGGTGACGACTACTACTACAAGGAGCACAAGGCGGCCGACCCGAACTGGACGCCGTCCAACGACGGGGACCGCAAGGACCTGGCGATCGCCCTGTACTCCAGCACCGACGAAGGCGCGACGTGGAAGGTCGTCAACATCGTCGCGACGGGCGGCTGGCAGGGCGGCAGCGCGGGCGCGACCGGCCAGAACATCGCGAACGCGAACACCACCAAGCAGGTGGATCCCCTCTGGGAGCCGTACCTGATGGTCTACAAGGGCAAGCTCGTCTGCTACTACTCGGACGAGAACGACTACATCGGCTTCAACGCCACCACCGGCGTCCCGACGCTGGACCCCGCGAACGACACCGCCACGGATTCGCACGGCCAGATCCTCGCCCACAAGACCTGGGACGGCGCCAGTGCCGCGTGGAGCGCCCCCGTCGTCGACGTCGCCGGGCTGACCCAGAACATGGGCGGCGGGAAGACGGAGATCGGCGGCGGACGGCCGGGCATGACGAACGTCGTCCGCACGACGGACGGCAAGTGGATGCTCCCGTTCGAGTACTGGGCCGGCGGAGCCAACACCCGGTACGTGCTCGCCGACAACCCGCTGGAGTTCTACCGCGGCTCCGCCACCGGCACGGACGTCGCCTCTCTGCCGGTCGACTCCGGTTCCCGTCCTCTCGCGAGAAACGGCAGTCCGGTGATCATCAGGCTTCCCGGTGGCAGCCTGGTGTACAACGCGGCCGGCAGCGGCAACGTCTGGGTCAACGAGAGCGGACGCAGCGACGGCACGTGGAAGGAGTACCAGACGACCTCACCGGCCGGTTACAGCCGCAACCTGCAGTACGTCGAGGGCACCGGCCGCATCGCGATACTCAACAACCAGGGCACCTCCACGATCGCCTACGCGGAGGTCGACCTCGGTCATTCGGACGGCGCCTACTACCAGGTGGTGAACCGCAAGACCGACCAGGTGATCGGCACCGGGAACAAGACCAACGACGCGAACATCGGCAACGGGGACGTACCCGATGTCCGGCTGGAGGCCCCGGGCTCGGCGGCGAACGCGGACACCCAGTTCTGGCACGTGGTGACCGAGCCGAAGGGCGGCACGACCCTGCTGAACAAGTCGGGCGGCCGCGCGGCGGCCATCTGGACGGGGAACGCCACGGTCGGCCAGAAGATCGGCCAGTGGGTCGACAACAGCGCCACCGGCAGCTGGAACCTCGTCAAGACCAGCGACGGGTTCTACAAGCTACAGTCCGTCAAGAACACCAGCCTGTACCTGACCGGTGCGACCGCCGGCGCGCAGCTGACCCTGCAGACCGCGCTCACGGACGGCTCACAGGACTGGGAGCTCGTCCAGTAGGAACGTCCGGCGGCGTACTCGCACGCTGTCTAGGCACGGGGACCTCCCCTGGAAGCGTTGAAAGTCACGTCCCGCCCGGCCTTGTTTTCCGGCCTCGAACAGTTATCGTATGCGATCACCCGAAGTACCGCTCTCGGGTGATCGCATGCAAAGCCGGGGCCTGGCGTCCACCGCCAGGCCCCTCACCTTAATCCGTCAAGTCGAACAACGTTCGGGATTACGAACGAGTACGGGCTAGCCGCCAGCATGAACTTCTCACCAGAAGGACGGCCGTTGTGACCACAGACCGCGATGACCTCGCACATCTCGAACCCTGCGTCGTGGGAGTCGACTTCGGCACCCTGTCCGGGCGGGCCGTGGTGGTCCGTGTCCGCGACGGGGCGGAGCTGGGGACGGCAGAACACGCGTACGCCCACGCGGTCCTGGACCGGGAGCTCCCCGACGGCACCAGGCTGCCGCCCGACTGGGCGCTCCAGGTGCCGTCCGACTACATCGACGTCCTGCGCACCGCCGTGCCTGAGGCGCTGGCCCGTGCCGGAGTGCGGCCGGAGCAGGTGATCGGCATCGGCACGGACTTCACCGCCTGCACGGTGCTGCCGGTCCTCGCCGACGGCACCCCCTTGTGCGAACTGCCCGGCCTCGCCGGCCGGCCGCACGCCTACGTCAAGCTGTGGCGCCACCACGCCGCCCAGGGCCACGCGGACCGGATCAACGCACTCGCGGCGGAGCGCAAGGAGCCGTGGCTGGCGCGGTACGGCGGGAAGATCTCCTCGGAATGGGAGTTCGCCAAGGCACTGCAGCTGCTGGAGGAGGATCCGGAGGTCTACGGCCGCACCGAGCGGTGGGTCGAGGCGGCGGACTGGATCGTGTGGCGGCTGTGCGGAACGTACGTCCGCAACGCCTGCACCGCCGGCTACAAGGGCCAGTTGCAGAACGGCGCGTACCCCTCCCGCGACTACCTCGCGGCACTGAACCCGGACTTCGCCGGTTTCGTGGCCGACAAACTGGACCAGCCGATCGGCGAGCTGGGCGAGCCGGCCGGGACGCTGACGGCCGAGGCCGCCGCCTGGACGGGACTGCCCGAGGGCATCACGGTGTGCGTGGGCAACGTCGACGCCCATGTGACGGCGCCCGCGGCGGCGGCCGTGGAGCCGGGGCAGATGGTCGCCATCATGGGCACCTCGACCTGCCATGTCATGAGCTCGGACCAGCAGGCCGAGGTACCGGGCATGTGCGGGGTCGTGGACGGCGGCATCCTGCCGGGACTGTGGGGCTACGAGGCCGGACAGAGCGGCGTCGGCGACATCTTCGGCTGGTTCGTCCGCACCGGGTTCCCCGCGTCGTACGCCCAGGAAGCCGCCGCGCTGGGCCGTGACGCGCACGAACACCTGACGGCCCTCGCGGCCGAGCAGAAAGTGGGGGAGCACGGGCTGATCGCCCTGGACTGGCACAGCGGCAACCGTTCCGTCCTGGTCGACCACGACCTCAGCGGCGTGCTGGTCGGCCTGACGCTGTCCACCCGCCCGGAAGACGTCTACCGGGCACTGCTGGAAGCCACCGCCTTCGGCACCCGCACCATCATCGAGGCCTTCGAGACGGCCGGCGTGCCGGTGACCGAACTCGTCATCGCGGGCGGCCTGACCAAGAACACCCTGCTCATGCAGATCTACGCCGATGTCACCCGCCGTCCGCTCAGCGTCATCGGCTCCGCCCAGGGCCCCGCTCTCGGGGCCGCCATGCACGCCGCGGTCGCCGCCGGCGGGTACCGCGACATCGGTGCCGCGGCCGCCGCGATGGGCAAGGTCCACCGCGGCGTGTACCAGCCCGACCCCGAACGGGCCGGGGACTACGACCGCCTGTACGCCGAGTACCGGCTGCTGCACGACTACTTCGGCCGCGGCGCCAACGACGTCATGCACCGCCTGCGCCGCCTCCGCGCCGAAGCGTCCGCCTGAGCGCCACGCACCACCGCCCCCCAAGGCTCCCCCCGCCAGACACGAAAGACAGGTCCCCGTCATGACCACACCAGCCTCGACCAACGACCACCAGGAGATCTGGTTCCTCACCGGCAGCCAGGCTCTGTACGGCGACGAGACCCTCCAGCAGGTCGCCCACCAGTCCCGGCAGATCGCCGAGCGCCTCGACGCCGCGCCCGAGGTTCCCCTGCGCATCGTGTGGAAGCCGGTCCTCACCGACGCCGAGTCGATCCGCCGCCTGTGCCTGGAGGCCAACACTTCCGACCGGTGCGCGGGCGTGATCCTGTGGATGCACACCTTCTCCCCGGCGAAGATGTGGATCGCCGGACTCAGCGCCCTGGACCGGCCCGTGCTGCACCTGCACACCCAGTACAACCTGTCGCTGCCCTGGCCGAGCATCGACATGAACTTCATGAACCTGAACCAGGCCGCCCACGGTGACCGCGAGTTCGCGCACATCGAGCAACGGCTCGGTATCACCCGCAAGGTCGTCGCCGGTCACGCGACCGACCCCCGCGTCGTGGGGCGCGTCGCAGCCTGGGCCCGGGCCGCCGTCGGCCGGCAGGAGGCACGCACCCTGCGCCTGGCGCGCTTCGGCGACAACATGCGGGACGTCGCCGTCACCGAAGGCGACAAGGTCGAGGCGCAGATGCGGTTCGGTTTCTCCGTGAACACCTACGGCGTGAACGACCTGGTCGCCGTCGTCGACACCGTCGAGGACAAGGCCGCCGCCGAACTCGCCGGCGAGTACCTCGAGTCCTACGACATGGTGCCGGCCCTGCGTCCCGGTGGCATCCGCCACGACTCCCTGTTGTACGCCGCCCGACTGGAGCTCGGCCTGCGTGCTTTCCTCACCGAGGGCGGATTCACCGCCTTCACCACCAACTTCGAGGACCTGGGCGGCCTGCGGCAGCTGCCCGGCCTGGCCGTGCAACGCCTGATGGCCGACGGCTACGGCTTCGGCGGCGAAGGCGACTGGAAGACCTCCGCCCTGCTGCGCACCATGAAGGCCATGGGCCTCGGCCGGCCCGGCGGGACCAGCTTCATGGAGGACTACACCTACCACCTCGGCCCGGGCACCCCGCGCATCCTCGGCGCCCACATGCTGGAGGTCTGCCCGTCCATCGCCGCCGGCCGCCCCCGCTGCGAGATCCACCCCCTGTCCATCGGCGGCCGCGAGGACCCGGTCCGTCTGGTCTTCGACGCAGCCCCCGGCCCGGCGGTGGTCGTCGGCCTGTCCGACCTGGGTGACCGCTTCCGGCTCACCGCCAACACCGTGGACGTCGTCGCGCCCAGCGAACCCCTGCGCCGCCTGCCCGTGGCGCACGCCGTGTGGAAGCCCCGCCCCTCCCTGGCCGAGTCCGCCGAGAGCTGGCTGCTCGCCGGCGCCCCGCACCACACCGTCCTCAGCTCCGCCGTGGACAGCGAGACACTCACCGACTTCGCGGAGATGACCGGCGTCGAACTGCTCATCATCGACGAGAACACCACGACCGCGCAGTTCACCAAGGAACTCCGGTGGAACGCCGCCTATCACCGTCTCGCCCAGGCCCTGTGACCGCCGGTACGAGGAGAACACCGATGACCACGAGTGTCCGCGACGGTCTGCGGCAAGAGGTACTGGACGCCAACCTCGCCATCCCCCAGGTCGGCCTCGCCACCCTGACGTGGGGCAATGTGAGCGGAGTCGACCGGGACGCGGGGGTCTTCGTCATCAAGCCCTCCGGAGTCGCCTACGAGGACCTCACCCTCGACGACCTGGTGACGGTCCGCCTGTCCGACGGAGCGGTCGTCGCGGGCGACCTGCGCCCCTCCACCGACACCGAGACCCACCGCTGCCTCTACCTCGCCTTCCCCTCCATCGGCGGCGTGACCCACACCCACTCCACTCACGCGGTGGCCTTCGCCCAGGCGCGCCGTGAGATACCGGTGCTGGGCACCACCCACGCCGACACCTTCAACGGCCCCGTCCCCTGCACCCCCGACCTCACCGCCGAGCAGTGCGCCGAGGACTACGAGTACAACACCGGCCGCGTCATCGTGGACCTGCTGAAAGAGGACGACCAGAAGGCGGCCGAGGTCCCCGGTGCCCTCGTCGCGGGCCACGGCCCCTTCACCTGGGGTGCCACCGCCCGCAAGTCCCTCGAACACGCCATCGTCTGCGAGGCCGTCGCCGACATCGCCCTCCACACGTTCGCACTGGGCCCCACCGCCCCGCCGCCCCAGCACCTGCTGGACCGTCATTACACCCGCAAACACGGTCCCGACGCCTACTACGGGAACCCGTGAGGCCACGCCGTACCCTGCCGTCCCGACGGTGTTCGCCAGCGGGTCTGCCGACTTCGGCAGACCCGCTGGACGCGCTGGTGACACGGGGTGGCCGGGACGGCGTCTTCAGTCCGGCCTGGCGGAAGTGTCCGTGTCGGGGTCGGCCTGCGGGGCGGGCGGTGTCGTGAAGGAGAGACCGGAGAAGTCGCGGCCCTGGAGCACCGGCCCCGCGAAATGTCCGCCGCTGATCTCGTTGTGGACGTCGCCGGTCCGCAGCGACTCGGCCCGTTCGTGCCACCGCAGCAGACTCGCCCGGAAGCCCGTGTCCAGCGCCGCCCGCGCCGCGAGCGCCGAACTCAGCGCCTGTGCCCGCGCCGTGTCGTCCGGGGCCTGCGCCAGGTGGGCCAGCTCCGCCTCCCCCGGACTCACCGCGGGATCCTGTGCGTCGCCGTCCCGCCGGAACGGGCGTCGTACCAGTGAGACCAGCCCCGTCCAGGCCTGTCGGCCGGCCTCGCCACCGGCTCCCCCCGCCAGCGCCGCCAGCAGTGCCACCGATATCGGCTCCAACCTCCGCACCGCCCTTTCGTGTCCGATGGGTGGGGCGGCGGCGAGTGCCGCCACCCCGGCGCGTCGACCGGCCCTCAGAGGGCCTTCATCATGATGCATCGGTCCGGGCTGTCCGCTGCGGTCGAGGTGGGCTCGGCCGCAGCGGCTATTGGCGCGTTCACGCCAAAGAAACCGAGAGTGGCGGCGAGGCCGGCTCCGATGGTCAGCCGACGCAATGTGCTCACGTGAATGATGTCCCTCCGTGATCGTTCTGATGGGGCGGAGGGAAAGATACACGGGAGTAGGCCGTGAGTTCTAATTGAACAACATTCATTGGTTGCGGATTGAATCACCCCCGGGTGCATCCCGTGCCGGTAACGCCTGGACCTCGAAGGCGTCACTTACCGCCGCCAGTCGTATCTCCGTCAAAGCGATGTCGGCCTTCTCTTTCTCATCGGCGTCATGCGTACGCTCGGCCAGAGAAATGGCGGCTTGCAGGTGCCGCCCCGCGGAGTCGAGCCGGCCGGCGTCGACATGGGCCTGTCCGATGCGGCGCAGGGCCTGGATCTCCTGGTGGGCCGCGCCGATCACGCGGGCGATGTCAAGGGCGTCCCCGAGGTGTCGCACGGCCTTCTCGGTGTCACCTGCTTTTCGGTGCGCCTCTCCCAGGCCGATCAGAGTGTCGGCTTGGCTCTTTCGGTCGCCGAGTTCCCGGAATTCCGCGAGAGTTTCTTGATAGAGGGGGAGCGCGGCGGCGATGTCGCCCGATTCTGTGAGGGCGTCGGCCAGGCTGCCGCGTACCGTGGCGCGGTCGTAGCGGTTGCCGGAATGCTCAAGAAAACGCAGCGAATCCTCGAACGAGCGGCGGGCGGATTCCAGGTTTCCGCGGCGCATGTAAAGGTCGCCGATGTTGTTGAGCGTCTTGCCGAGGGCCGCGTGATCGCCCGCCTCGGTGAATCCGCTGAGTGATTTCTCGAAGTGTTCGAGTGCGCGGTCGTACTCACCGAGAAACAGCAGGGTGACCGCCATGTTGTTGTGCAGGCGCGCGCGGTCCAGAGGGTCTCCGGAATGCGCGGTGAGGGCGAACGACTTCTGGAAGAGGACGAGAGCGGCTCGATGGTCGCCGAGGTGCCAGTTCAGGGTGCCGAGCGTGCGCAGCACCTCGGCCTCCGCCTCCGTGTCCCCCGTCGCCCGGGCGATCCGCAGGGCCTGGTCGCCGCTCTCGGCGGCCTCCGGGTAGCGCGCGGTGTGTGCGTGGACGGCGCTGAGGTGGAGCAGGGCGCGGCACAGCGCGGCCTGTTCGCCGGTCCGCCTCCAGTGGTCGACGGCGGGCTGAAGGACGGTGCGGGCATCGTGCCAGTGGCATTCCTCGTTGAGGAAACCGGCCATGGCGTAGGCGAGCCGGGCGGCGGTCCCGGGGTGGCCCTGACCGCGGGCGAGGCGCTCCGTCGCCAGCAGGTTCGGGCGTTCGGCGGCCAGCCAGGACCGTGCGGCCTGTGCGTCGGGGACGTGGGGCAGCGGGGCGCGGACCTGGTCTCGCGGCGGGGCGGGCCTGGTGCGACGGGGGTACGCGAGGCGGTCGGCGTGGTCGGCGGCGTCGACGTAGAAGTCCATGAGGCGCTGGAGGACGCCGGCGCGGTCCCCGTCGGTGTCGTCGGCGAGGGTCCTGGAGTGGCCGTACTCGCGCAGCAGGTCGTGGAACCGGTACCGGTCCGGGGCCGGTTCGCGGAGCACATGGCAGGCCAGCAGCGACTCCAGCACGCGTTCCGCGGCGGCCGGCGGCAGGCCGAGTGAGGCGGCGGCCGAGTCCGTCGTGAAGTCCGGACCGGGGTGCAGGCTGAGACGCCGGAACGCGGTGCGCTGCCCTTCCGTGAGGGTCTCGTACGTCAGGTCGAAAGCCCGCACCATCTCCTGTTCGGCGTCCCGTATCTCGCCCAGGCGGCCCTCGGCGCGGGCCAGGCGGTCGGCGAGCGTGGTGAGCGTCCAGGACGGATGGGCACGGAAGCGGCTCGCGACCAGCTCGATCGCGAGAGGGCCGCATAATCGAACAATTCGGGCGGTGTCCTGGACGTTGAGCGTGCGTTCCTCGCCGGCGAACGAGCGGAACAGGGCGATGGCGTCATCGGCCGGCAGCACGTCGAGCGGGATGTGCCGGGCGTGTGGCAGACCGGTCAGATGGCGCCGGCTCGTGATGATCGTCAGGGAGGCGGAGCCGCCCGGCAGCAGCGGGCGGATCTGGTCCGTGCTCACCGCGTCGTCCAGCACGATCACGGCCCGTCGCCGGGCCAGCATGGTCCGCCACAGCGCGGTTCGGCCCTCCAGCTCGACCGGGATGGTCTCCGCGGGCGTGCCGAGCAGTCGCAGCAGTGTGGACAGGGCCGCGCCGGGACCGAGTGGTTCACCGACGGGGGAGTGGCCACGCAGGTCCACGTACAGCTGGGCATCGGGGAACCGCTCGGCGAGCCGGTGCGCGCCGTGCACGGCCACGGCGGTCTTGCCCACCCCGGCCATGCCGCTGACGGTGCTGACGGACTCCAGGCTGATGACCGTGCCGTCCTTCGACGCCGCCTCGACCGCGGCGCCGAGGTCCCGCAGCTCCGCGCGACGACCGATCAGCGGGGGCTGATACGGCAGGTTCCTCGGCGGGGGCGGGGGCGGGGGCGGGGGCGGGGGCGAGGGCGGGGGCGGAGGCGAAGGTGAAGGCGACGGCGACGGCGAAGGTGGGGGCGGCGGAGCCGCGGCCGGGCGGGGTGCGGGCGTCCGGCCCCGGACGAGATCGGCGGCCGGTACACGGTCGAGGATCCCGCGGTGGATGCGGTTCAGCTCCGCGCCCGGGCGACTGCCGTACTGCGTCATCAGGAGCTGACGGGTCTGCTGATGCACCCGCAGCGCGTCGGTGTACCGGTCGCTGCCGTAGTACGCCAGCATCAGCTGACCCGCCAGCGTCTCGTCGCCCGGATGGCGCTCGACGAGGGCGGACAGGTCGGCGCACACCTCCGTGAACCGGCCCAGCCGGAGCAGGGCGCCGATCCGGGAGACGGCGGCGCCGAGCCGCCGTTCCTCCAGCGTCCGGCGCACGGTCCCGGCCCACAGGCCGGGCAGCCCCGCCAACGCCTCGCCCCGCCACAGGCGTTCGGCGCGGTCGAGGAGGGCGGCCGACCGCTCGTCGTCACCGTCCGCCGCGACGGCCCCGGCCCGTGCCACCAGATGCCGGAACCGGTGCCAGTCGACGGATTCCGGGGTGGCCTCCAACGTGTAGGTGTGCGCGCGGCTCATGATGCGCGGCGCGCTCGCGGAGGACGGGTCGGCCAGCCGCAGCCGCCGGCGGAGCCGCGAGACATAGCTGTGCGCGTTCTCGCGGGCGTGCGGCGGCGGTTCGCCGTCCCAGAGCCGGTCCGTGAGCATGCCCAGCGCGACCGGCCGGCCCACGTCGAGCGCCAGGAGGGCGAGGAGGGCCCGCTCCTTGTCCGAGCCGAGCTCCACCCGCTGACCGTCCACCCGGAGACCCACCGGGCCCAGTACCAGGAATTCCACCAGCGCCTCCCGCTGGTCCGGCCATGTCGACGAACATGGCAGAGGGAAGGGACCTGTCATGGAGCGATGAGCATGACAGGGAGTGAAGGGTGTTTCCAGGGACGGCCGCGTGCTGGCTGAATCGTTTCTCAGCGGGGTGTCCGACGTCCTCTGCCTGCATCGTCCGGGGAGCGGCGGGGGTAGGACTGCCTTGATCGAGGGAGTGGGCAACCGGTCGGAGGGGGACGAGCGGTATGGGTGAGGCGCGGAAGGACGACCTGGGAAGACAGAGCGGCAACACCATCGGCGGCTCCGCCCGGTTCTACGGTCCCACCGTCCAGGCCCGTGACATCCGCGGCGGTATCCAGGTCCAGACCGCCCCGCCACCGCCTCCGCCGACACCACGCCAACTGCTGCCCGTACCACCGCACTTCACCGACCGGCACGACGAACTGGCCGCCCTGGACCGGCTGCTCACGCGGCACGCGGACCCCGGTTCCCGCCAGCCGCTGATCGTGGTCAACGGCCCGGCCGGCATCGGCAAGACCAGCCTGGTCTCCCGATGGCTGCGGCACCACGCATCCGCCTTCCCCGACGGGCAGGTGTACGCCGATCTGCGCGGTCACGGGGCGGACGGGCCGGCGGCCCCGGGCGAGATCCTCGGCCGGTTCGTGCGGGCGCTCGGTGCCTGGGCGGTGCCCGACGACCTGGCGGAGCAGGCGTCACTGTGGCGGTCCGTCACCGCGGACCTGCGGATCGCGGTCATGCTGGACAACGCCTTCACCGCGGCACAGATCCGGCCGTTGTTACCGGGCGGTCCCGGTGGCCTGGTCGTCGTGACCAGCCGCCACAGGCTGACGGGCCTGCGCCTGGACGGAGCGGAGTTCCACCGGTTGCGGGCGCTCGGTCCCGCCGCCGGGGTGGAGCTGTTCATCCGGGGCGTCGGCGAGGGCAGGGTGTCCGGCGAACTGCCCGCGGTCCGCCAGGTGGTGAACCTCTGCGCCGGCCTGCCCCTCGCGGTCTGCCTCGCTTCCGCCCGGCTCGCCGCCCGCCCCGGACAGCCCGTCGCCGCACTGGCGGACGCGCTCGCACCGGATGCCGGCCGGCTGGCCGCGCTGGAAGTCGAGGGGGAGGCGACCGTGGGCAAGGCACTGGACGCGTCGTACGCGGTGCTGACATCGGAGGCCGCCCGGATGTACCGGGCGCTCGGCCTGCTGCCCCTGCCCGACGTCGACTCCCGCACGGCCGCCGCGGCCTGCGCGCAGTCCCTGGAATGGGCCGAACGCCGACTGGACGAACTCGTCGAGGCCAATGTGCTGGAGGACATCGGCCCGGACGCGTTCCGCTTCCACGACCTGGTCCGGGTCCACGCGCGCGACCGGGCGATGGCGACCGACACCGAGGCGGACCGTGAACGGACGCTGCGGCGGGTCGCCGACTGGTACGTCCAGACGGCGACCGAGGCCCAGCGCCGCATCACCCCCATCCAGTTCACCCTGCCGCGCACCTACGCGCACCCGTCCCCGCTGCCCGCTCCCTTCACCGACGACCGGGGCGCCCTCGGCTGGCTGGACGACCGGCGCACCCACCTCATGGCGGTCCTGCGCCTGGCCGCCGAGCGCGGCTGGCACGCCACCGCCTGGCAACTGGTGGACGCCATGTGGCCGTTGTTCCTCAGGATGCGCCACTACGACCTGTGGATCGAGGCCCACCGCATCGGCCTGGAAGCCGCCCGCAGCCACGGACACCGGGAGGCCGAACGGCAGATGCTCAACTCCGGGGCCATCGGTCTGAGCGCCGCCCGCCGGATCGACGAGGCCACCGCCTGGTACACGGCGTCCCTGTCCGCGGCCCGGGACGCCGGCGACGCACGCGACGAGGGGCAGGCGCTGCTCGGACTCGGCGGCTGCCACCACGAGGCGGGACGGTTCGCCGAAGCCGTCGCGCACCTGAACCGCGCGGCGGCGACCTGGGAGGAGTGCGGTTACCCGCGCGGGGTGGCCCTCGCCCGGATCGTCCTCGGCGAGATCGCCCTCGCCGAGCAGGACCCCGAGCGGGCCGTCGCCTGCTTCGCCCAGGCCCGGCAAGGGCTCCTGTCGGTGGCTGACCCGCACGACGCGGCGCGGGCCCTCGCCCTCCTCGGCCGGGCCCGGGCCCGGGCCGGCGACCACGCCACGGGTACCGCCCAACTGGGCGAGGCGCTCACGGTGTTCACCGCGTCCGGCGCCGTCCACTGGCAGGCACGCACCTTGGAGATGCTGGGCGACACGGCACGCGAACGGGGCGAGGACGCGGCAGCCGCGGAGTTCCACGCCCGCGCACTCGCCCTGTACGCGGCCACCAGCCCGGCGGACGCACGCCGGCTCCGGGGATCGTAGGCACCGCGGGCGTCACGTGCCGTCCAGCACGCGCACGTCCTCGATGTCCCGCAGTGCGTGTCCCGCCACCAGCCAGGCGTGCAGACAGGACGCCAGCAGCGGCCGGTCCGGCGGGACGTGCGCGGCCACGGGCACGACCGTCCGGCTCGTCCTCTCGGCGACCGCCCAGCCGCCCCCGGTCAGCGGCGCCGCGGCCAGGCGGCATCCCGGATGGGCGGCCATGAGGCGGCTCAGCAGGCGCGCCGTGTCGACGAAGGGGCGCGGGTGCCGGTCGTGCAGCACATCGGCACACGCCGGCCACCGGGTGCCGGGGTACAGGCCGGCGTCCACGGCGAAGTGCACGTCCGCGCCGGACACGCGTCCGTCGGTGCCGGGCTGCCCGCCGGGCACCGTGAGGCCGACCCGGGCCAGCACGTCGTGATGCCTCCCCGCCGACCGTATGCGGAGCGACAGGTCCGGCGGGGTGTCCGACGGCGGACCGCAGGGGTGCGGCGGCGACGCCCGCAGCCGGACGGCGACGAAGCGCGTCACGCCGAAACCTCCCGCCGCCCTCGCACCCATGTGTCCAGCGGCGGCGGCGCCGGCAAGGGGACCGTCCGCGGCTCGTGGGCGGGCTGGCCCAGTCCCAGCACGCGGTACATGAGCTTGCGCATGTTGCGGTTGAAGCGGCCGGGTTCCGAGGTGATGCGCGAGGCGATCGCCGCGTACTCCTCCCGGCGGTATTCCGCGGCGGTGTACTGGAGCTGGCCGACGAGCGGGTGGGTGGGCGAGAGCGCCGGCGCGGTCACGGCGAGGGCGGCGGCGGGCGAGGCGGGGTTGATCTCCCGCGCCGGTGAACCGGTCAGCAGGATCGGCGCTTTGGTGAGCGTGCCGTACAGCGTCACGGAACCGTGGTCGCCGATGATCCAGTCCGCGGCGATCAGGACAGCGCGCCAGTCCGCCTCCGGCGGTACGAGCGCGATGCCCAGTTCGCCGCAGCGCGCCAGCCAGGCCCTGACCTGCCAGGGACCGTGCCCCGACCACACGTTGGGGTGGACGAGGATGACCGGCCGGAACGGTCCGGCGGGCAACTCGGCGATGAGCCGGGGCAGCAGCGTCTCGAACCCGCCGAAGGACGAGCGCGCACCCCAGGTCGAGACGACGGCCACCAGCTTCTCGCCGTCCGCGAGGCCCAGGGCCCGCCGGTACCCGGCGCGCAGCGGCAGGCTCGCCGCGATCCGGTCGTGCGCCGGATCGCCGACCACATGGGCGAGCGGGAGCACTTCCGGGCAGTGCCGTTCCAGGTCGGCCAGTTCGGCGTGGTGGGGCACGGCCACGGCGGCGGGCAGCCGGCCGCCGGGGACCAGGTCCTGCCTGCGCAGCCCGGCCACGCCCGGGTGCGGTGCCGAGACCAGGCGCTTGAGATAGCCGGCCCCGTGGGGCAGCGTGATCAGCGGGGCGGAGATCCTCTCCACGCCGCGCGGTCCGGCCGCGAGAGCCAGGTCGAACGTCATCCGTACCGCCTCGTCCCACGGCAGCACCGCGCCGCCCAGCCCCGCGAGGAAGCGCGGCACCTCGTCGCCGAAGACGTGCGGCGGTGCCGTGAACACCACCTGCACCCTGAAGTCGGCCTCCAGCAGCGACAGGACGTCGACCAGCCGCTTTCCGTAGGTGAGGGTGTGCACGACGACCAGCACCCTCTTGCGCTCGGCGAGCGTCAGCCACTCGCGCTCCTCGACCGACGGTTCCGTACACTCCCGCAACGCCGACATGATGTCCCCCGTAGTCCCTGCGGGCCGGATTCGGCCCCTTCTGCCGGGCGTCCTGCCCCGCGCGATGGACGGAAGCCTTGCCACCGCCTTGCGGAAACCTTGCAGCGGCCGTCCCGCCGGCGGGCGGTGGCCAGGAGGCCGCGCCGCGTCCGCGGGGGCGGCGGCAGGCCCCCGCGCAGCCGCGTGAGGGCCGGGATGCGGCCGGCCGGCGGCTGAGGGAAAACGCTTGGACTGTACGGGCGCCGCCGCGGGACACTGCCCTTTCCGGCCTGCCGTACGCGCACGACCACGTCCACGCGAACCACGCGCGGGCTGCGTCGTCGTGCCCGGCGCCCGCCGGAGAACGAGCGGGCGAGGCGCTCGCCCGCAGCCGTACGACACCACGGGGTGGGGATGGGAACGCCTGGATCACGCGCAGGACCACCGCGCAGGGGTGCGGTGCTTCTCGCCCTGCGCCACTACGGACGGGAGCTGGCCCGGCTCCGGCGCTGGGCGGTGCCCGCGATGCTGCTGTCGGCACTGGGCAACATCGGCATCCACTACATCGCGCCGCTGGTCGTCGCGAAGCTGGTCGGCCGGATCGCCGGCGACACCGGCATCGCCCTTCGCTCCACGCTGCCCTACGTCCTCGGCTTCGCCGGTGTCCTCCTGCTCGCGGAGGCGCTGTGGCGCGTCGGCGTGCACTGCCTCAACCGCCTCGACGCCCTGGGCATCGAGCACCTGTACGTGATCGGCATGGACGAGCTGTTCGCCAAGGACGCCGCGTTCTTCCACGACAACTTCGCCGGGTCGCTGACCAAGCGGGTGCTGAGCTTCGCCTCCCGCTTCGAGGAGTTCGTCGACACGCTGACGTTCCAGGTCGTGGGCAGCTTCGTGCCGCTGCTCTTCGGCTCGGTGGTGCTGTGGCGCTACGAACCGCTGCTCGTCGTCGGGCTCCTGACGATGATCGCGCTCACCGCGCTGTGCGTGACACCCCTCATCCGGCGCCGGCAGGCGCTCGTCGACGAGCGCGAGGAAGCCATCGCCCGGGTGTCGGGCCACGTCGCCGACAGCCTGATGAACATGGACACGGTACGGGCGTTCGCCGCCGAGGAACGCGAGGCCGCCGAGCACCGCTCCCGCGTCGCGGTGTCACGGCGGCTCACCCTGAGGTCGTGGGACTACGGCAACCTGCGCATCGACACGCTGGTCGCGCCGATGTCCGTGCTGACCAACGCGCTGGGCCTGCTGCTCGCGGTCACGCTCGGCGGGGACAGGCTGGGCGTGGAGGCCGTCGTGGTCGCCTTCGCGTACTACAGCAACGCGACGCGGATCATGTTCGAGTTCAACCAGATCTACCGGCGCCTGGAGAGCTCGATGACGGAGGCCGCGCAGTTCACCGAGCTGCTGCTGGCGCAGCCGACCGTGCTCGACCCGGTGACGCCGGAGCCGCTGCCGCCCCAGGCCGCCGACGTCCGCTTCGAGCGGGTGACGTTCGCCCACGCGGGCGCGGACACGCTCTTCGAAGGTCTCGACCTGGTGGTGCCCAGCGGGACGAAGATCGGTCTCGTCGGCCGGTCCGGCGGGGGCAAGACCACCCTCAGCCGGCTGCTGCTGCGGATGACGGACATCGACGCCGGCCGGATCCTGATCGGCGGGCAGGACATCAGCCGGCTGCGCCAGGCCGACCTGCGCGGCCTGATCGCCTACGTGCCGCAGGACCCGGCGATGTTCCACCGCACGCTGCGGGAGAACATCGCGTTCGCCCGGCCGGACGCCACCGACGCCGAGATCCGCCGCGCGGCCGACGCGGCGCACGTCACGGAGTTCGCCGACGCGCTGCCGGACGGCTTCGACACCATGGTGGGCGAGCGCGGCGTCAAGCTGTCCGGCGGACAGCGCCAGCGGGTCGCCCTGGCCCGGGCGATTCTGCGCGACGCGCCGATCCTGCTGCTCGACGAGGCGACCAGCGCCCTGGACTCCGAGAGCGAGATCCTCGTCCAGGAGGCGCTGTGGCGGCTCATGGAAGGGCGGACGGCGCTCGTGGTGGCGCACCGGCTGAGCACGGTCGCCACCATGGACCGGCTCGTCGTCCTCGACCGCGGACGCATCGTCGAGCAGGGCACGCACCAGGAGCTGCTCGCCTCGGCCGGCGCCTACGCGAAGCTGTGGCAGCACCAGTCGGGCGGCTTCCTGGACGACACCGCCGCCGACGACAGCTCCGCGCGGGCCGACCTGCGCTGAACGCGGGTCCGGTGGCCCGGCCCCGCCCCGGACGGACGCCGTAGGCCGCCGTACCCGCGCGGGTACGACCGGACCATGATCTGTCGCGTCGTACCGCTCGCCGACGGGACCGCCGATCCCGCTCGTCCCTACGCTCCGCCCTCCCGCGCCGGGGACCGTCCCGCCGCCCGGGCCGTGGGACTGACGGAAGCGGACTGACACGCCTCGGCAGCGGACGCCGGACCGGTCACCTTCGTCGCGGGGACGCGGGGACGCGGGGACGCGGGGACGCGGCGGGGACCCTCGCCGACACGGCGGCCGCATCCCTGCCTCGCGGTGTGGGACCGGTGGAGAAAGGGCTAGAGCGGCACCGGGTCGCGGCACCATCGACTCGTACCGCACCGCGATCACAGGAGCTCACCATGGCCCGTTCCGAAGCACGCGTCGCCACCGACCGCCCGCACCGCTACGCCAAGCAGCTCGCCTCCCACCTAGGCCGCCGCAGCGAGACCAGCTGGGACGAGGACAGCGGCGAGGGCAAGCTGGTCTTCCAGGACGGCACGGGCGCCCTCACCGCGACCGAGGGTGCCCTGCTGCTCTCGGTGGAGTCGCAGGCCGAACACCTCGACCGCCTGGAAGACGTCGTCGGCCGTCATCTGGTCCGCTTCGGCACCAAGGACGAGCTCGTGGTCGAGTGGCGGCGTGACACCGGTGAGCCGGGCACCACGCAGCGCAAGGACACCGACTGACGGCCCGCACCGCCGGCGGTGCCTCAGATCACGCAGCCCACGTGCGCCAGCGCCTGCTTGAGCAGCACTCCGTGGCCGCCCGGCATCTCGCTCTGCACCGCCGGCGACAGCGCCTCCTGCGGGCTGAACCAGTCCAGGTCCAGGGCGTCCTGCCGGGGGCGGCAGTCACCGGTGACCGGCACGACGTAGGCGAGCGACACCGCGTGCTGGCGCGGGTCGTGGAACGGCGTGATGCCCTGGGTCGGGAAGTACTCGGCCACGGTGAAGGGCTGGAGGGAGGCCGGCACGTGGGGCAGGGCGACCGGCCCGAGGTCCTTCTCCAGGTGGCGCAGAAGAGCGTCCCGGACGCGCTCGTGGTGCATCACCCGGCCGGACACCAGGGTCCGGCTGACCGTGCCGTCCGGACCGATGCGGAGCAGGACTCCGATGCTGGTGACTTCGCCGCTGTCGTCGACGCGCACGGGCACGGCCTCGACGTACAGGATCGGCATACGGGCGCGCGCGAACTCGAGCTCGTCGGAACTCAGCCAACCGGGCGTGGTATCGGTCATGTCAGACATTGCTTGATCATACTTTCAGGACGTGGCGGAAAAGGGGTAGACCTGGTGAGCGTTGTCACCTGAGGCCCGTGCGGTGATCCGCGGGGCGTCCGGCAGGCTCAGTCCGTCCGCCGTGCACGCGCGTGGTCGTCCGTCCTCCTCGGCGGGCCCGGATCGACGTGCGGCCGGGCCGGCGCACGCGTCAGGGTTTGACGGCCACCGCGCCGAACTGCGGCACCACGGCGGGGGAGCCGGACTCCGCGCGCCACTGCGAACACGACACCAGACCCGGCTCCAGCAGTTCCAGCCCGTCGAAGAAGGCGGCGACGTCCGCACGGCTGCGGGCGGTGATCGGCGGGGTGGCGTTCTCGTTCCAGAACCTCATCGCCGGGATCTGGCCCTCGCCGCCGAGGTCGGCGTCGAAGGTGGGGTGGGTGAGGGCCAGATGGCTGCCGGAGGGCAGCGCGGCCATCACGCGGTGGGCGATGTCCCGGGCCTTGTCGGTGTCGAGGACGAAGTTCAGGATGCCCAGCATCATCACGGCGACCGGCCGGGTGAAGTCCAGGGTCTGTCCGGCGCGCTCCAGGATGGTGTCCGGGTCGTGCACGTCGGCGTCGATGTAGGCGGTGGCACCGCCGGTGGTGCCGGTGAGCAGGGTGCGGGCGTGGACCAGCACGATGGGGTCGTTGTCGACGTAGACGATCCGCGAGTCGGGGGCGATCCGCTGGGCGATCTCGTGGGTGTTGTCGACCGTCGGCAGCCCGGTGCCGATGTCGAGGAACTGCCGTACGCCCCGCTCCTCGGCGAGGAACCGCACCGCGCGGCCCAGGAACCAGCGGTCGGCGCGGGCGATCTCCCGGATGACCGGGAACATCCCGGCCACGTGCTCGCCGACCTGCTGGTCGACCTCGTAGTGGTCCTTGCCGCCGATCCAGTAGTTCCACACGCGCGCGTTGTGCGCCACACCGGTGTTCAGCCTCGCCGACGTGCCTGAGGGGGTGTGGCTGTCGCTCACGTCTGTGCTCCTTCTCGCGCCTCGGCCTTCGCCGCCATTGTGCCGTCCGAAGATCAGTTCTGTCCCGGGAACGGCCGCAGCGGACGGGCTGGTCGGCCGATGCCGCGCGGGTCCGCGGCGGGGGTGCGCCCGGCCGGCACGTCCGTCAGCCGCGGCTGCCCGGCGACGACGTCCAGGGTGAGCGCGGCCCGCGCGCCCGCCTCGGCGAGCCGGGCGGAGGGCACCGGGGACTTCTCGGCGCACCGGCGCACCGGCGCGGCGGCCCGCGACCCCTCCGCCGCCCCCGCCGCGGGCGACGCGGCGACGTTCGAGGCGCCCGGACCCCCGCGCTGGTGCAGGGGCGGGCCTGCCGCACCCACCGGGGACCGCCCAGCTCGACGCGCGCTCCCGGAACGGCCGTCGGTCCGCCCCGGCGCGTGCCGCCGCGCGCCGTTGACGGGCGCGTTTCTTGCTACCGGTGAGTACCCCGGGGGTGTGACGCATGTGACGCCTGAGGTAAGGTCCCCCCGGTCCGCAACCACGCACAGGCTGCGGACCGCTACAGGCGGTGTCGAAGAGGGCGGCAAACCATGGAATTCCACCTGGTCGACGAAGAGGAGTCGGCGGCGGGAGGTGCGCGGCTGGAGGCGCTGGCGCCGGAACCCCTGCTGACCCGGGACTACGAGACGCGGCCCGCGCTCGTCTACGAACGGCTGCGCCAACGGCACGGCCCGGTCGCGCCGGTCGACCTGCTCGGTGTGCCCGCGTGGCTGGTGCTGGGCTACCGCGAGTCGCTGGAGGTGTTGCAGGACGACGCGGCCTGGCCCAAGGGCCTGGAGAACTGGCGGGCCCGGTCGGAGGGCCGGGTTCCCGCCGACTGGCCGCTCGGCCCCTCCCTGGAGGTCAACCACGTGCTGATCCAGGGAGGTCCGGGCTACCGCCCGCTGCGCACCGCCTGGGACGTCGCCCTGCGCCCGTTCCAGGACCCGCGCCACCCCCAGGCCAAGCGGCTCAAATCGGCCGTCACGGTCTACGCCGACGAGCTGATCACGCTCCTCGCGCAGGGCGGCGGCACCGGCCTGGCCGACCTGTCGGCGCAGTTCTCCCGCCCGCTCCCGCTGATGGCGGCGAGCCATCTGCTCGGCTTCCCCGGTTCGCAGGGCGACGACGCCCTGATGGACATGTGGCGCGTGCTGGACGCGGGCCCGGACGCGGAACCCGCCCTGGAACGCCTGCTGGGGACGCTCACGGAACTGGCCGCCGCCAAGGTCGAGCGGCCGGGGAACGACTTCCCCTCCCTGCTGCTGGCCGCCCACCCCGACCTCTCGGTCGAACAGCTGGCCCGCGAGCTCTTCATGCTGCTCGGCATGACCTCCGACCACGTCGGCATCCTCATCTCCAACACCGTGGTCGAGGTGATCTCCGGCGAGCGCGAGGGCGGGGTGCGCACCGCCCTGTCCGCCGGGATGATCCGGGAGACCATGAACCGGGTCGTGATGCGCAAGCCGCCCCTGGTCAACTTCGTGCCGAGGTTCGCGGCCGCGGACACCGAGCTCGGGAACTACACCGTCCACGCCGGCGACCCCGTGTGGGTCTCCGCCGCCGCCGCGCACGCCGACCCCCTCTTCGCCGGACAGATGGCACCCGGTTCCTCCACCATCAGCAGCCGGGCGCACCTGTCGTGGGGTGCCGGGCGCCGCCAGTGTCCCGCCCGCGAGCTGGCGTCGACGATCGCCTCAGCCGGCGTCAGCCGCCTCTTCGAGCGGTTCGGGCACCTGGAACTCGCTCTCCCGGTCGACCAACTGCCCTGGCGTTCCTCGCCGTTCATGCGGGGACTGCGCTCGCTGCCGGTGCGCTACGAACTGGCCGCGCGGCCGGTGCCGGTGGCGCCGGTGTTCGAGGAGGCCGCGACACCCGCGGCGGACGTACCGGACATGGCCGCCAAGCGGCGGTCGTCGCTGTGGCGGTACCTGACCGGGCTCATCCGCTCGGGCGGCTGAGCCGCGGCGCCGCGCCGTCCGCGCCGTACGCCTGAACGGCCGTCACGGTGCGGGCCGTACCTGTCCGTTCTGCCATGCCCAGGCCGCGATCTCCACGCGGTTCCGGGCCGTCAGCTTCAGCTGGACACTGGACAGGTGCGTCTTGACGGTGGAGAGGGAGATGTACAGCTCCGCGGCGATCTCGGCGTTGGTGCGGCCGAGGGCGACCAGGCGGACCACGTCGAGCTCGCGGTCGGTGAGCGACTCGGTGAGCGACTCGGCGAGCGGTGCGGGACGGGCGGCGGCCGGCTGAGGGGTCTCGGTGAGGTGCCGGAGCAGGCGGACGGTGACCGAGGGCGACACCAGGGAGTCGCCGGCCGCGGCGGCGCGGACCGCCTCCGCCAGCAGGGCCGGCCCCGAGTCCTTGAGCAGGAACCCGCACGCGCCGCCGCGCAGGGCCCCGTACACGTACGCGTCGAGGTCGAAGGTGGTGACCACCACCACCCGCATCGGGTCGGCGACCTCCGGCCCGGCCAGCAGCCGGGTGGCCTCCAGCCCGTCCAGCCTCGGCATCCTGATGTCCAGCAGGCACACGTCCGGCCGGAGCCTGCGGGCCAGTGCCACCGCCTCCTCGCCGTCGGCGGCCTCGGCGACCACCGTGATGTCGGGCTGGGCGTCCAGGAAGAAGCGGAAGCCGGTGCGGACCATGTCCTGGTCGTCGGCGATGAGGACACGGATGGGTGCGCCGGACGGGGCGGGCGGAGCGGCCGGGGTGGGGCTCGTCATGGCTCGATCATGCCTCAGGGGAGGGACGGGACCGCGCGCAAGGCCGCGGCGGAAGCAGGGGGCGACGGCCTGCCGGGGGCGACGGCCTGCCGGGGATGACGGCCTGCCGGGGATGACGGCCTAACCGGGGATGACGGGCCGTCCCCGCGCGCGGGTCGTCACTCCGCGGTCCGGGCCGGATCGGCCGTCACCTTCCGCAGCAGCGGTCCGCCGGCACCGACGGCGGCCAGCATGGCCAGCGCGCCGACGGCCACACAGGCGGCCAGCCGCAGGGCGCCGGTCGTGTCGATCCCGACGTCGGCCGCCTTGTTGAGCTGGTAGGAGCCGTAGACGCCCATCCCCGTGGTGCCGCCGGCCAGTACGACCAGGGGGAGGACCGTCTCGCGGACCCGGGCCCGGTTCAGCACCTTCAGTGGGGTGCCGGCCAGCCGCAGCAGGCCGTACACGCGCCGCCGGTCCAGGACGTTCGCGGCCGCGGTGAGGCCGGCGGAGGCGGTGGCGAGGAGGAAGCTCAGGGCCAGGGTGGCGGTGCTGACGTCGGCGATGCGGTCGGTGACCGCGCGGTCGTTCGCCGTCGCGTAGTCCTCGGTGTACAGCGGCGGGCCCGGCGCGACGGAGGCGAGGACGGTGACGGCGGTGTCCACCCGCTCCGTACCGCCCGAGACGTACGCGACCACGCCCGGGTTGCCGCCCAGCAGGTTGTCGAGGTCGTCGTCGCCCGGGGTGGTGACGGTCGCGGTGACCCCCGCGCGGGCCAGCAGCGTACGGGCCTCGGCGGCGGTGCGCCGGGCGTCGGCGGCGTCCGCCGTGATCAGGCTGACCTGGCCCTCGTACCGCGCCCCGTCCATGGTCAGGTGGCTGACGGAGAAGAACCCGGCCACGAACCCGGCGAGCACCAGGCCGCTGACGGTGCGCCAGGCGCCGCGCGGGTCGTCGGTGAGGCGGCGTGCGGCCAGCAGGGTCGCCGGGCGGCGGGCGAAGCGGCCCACGATCCGGCCCAGCCGGTCCACGACCCACGGGCCGAACAGCCAGAACGTGCCGTGGAACAGCAACAGCAGGACGAGCGCCTGCCGGGCGGTCAGCCCGCCGCCGCCCGCGGTCCGCCAGATGTACAGCAGAGCCGCCGCGAACAGGGCGAACCGGATCCAGCGGGTGCGGCGCGGGTCCGCCTCCTGGGCGACTCCCAGGGGCGAGGCCGCCACCCGGCGCAGCATCGACACCGCGCTGACGGTGAGGAGCAGGGTGACGCCCGCGACCACGGCGGCCAGCCAGGGCAGGCCCACCCACAGCTGACGGGTGTACCAGTCGCCGACGCCGTACGGGATCTCGGCCAGCGCGGGCAGCAGGGCCGTGTAGGCGACCGCGCCCACCAGGGCTCCCGCGGCGCCGACCGCCGCCGTCTCGACGGCGGTCATGGCGAGGATCTGCCGGGGTGTCGCGCCCGCCAGGCGCAGGGCGGCCAGCTGCTGCTCGCGCCGGGCCGCGCCGAGCCGCCCGGCCGCCGCGGACAGCACGGCCACCGGCATCGCCAGCAGCGCCACGCCCAGCAGCACCGTCCCCCGGTCGAACGTCGTGAACAGGGAGGCCCGCGGCCCGGCGAACCCGGCGACCGGGGCGCGCGCGGCCTGCCCCTCGTCGTACCAGGAGACACCGCCCTCGGCCGCCTTGGAGACGGCGGGGTCGGACGGTGTCCGGCCCACCACGGCGACCAGTTCGCCGGGCGAGGCGAGACCGGCGGCGCCGATCGTGCCGTACGGCCTCACCTTCGGGAAGCGGTCGGCCAGTTGGTTCGCGGGGAGCTCCCGCATCAGGTCGGCCAGGGCGGGGGAGACGTACACCTCGCCTCTCTTGGGGAAGGCGCGCAGGCCCGGCGGGGCGGGGGTCGCCTCGCGGCCGGGCAGCCGGGCCAGCGAGACGACGGTCACGGGCTGGTGGCGGACGTATGTCGTGGCGAGTGCCTGGACGGCGGTGGCCCGGTGCGCCGGCACGGCGTCGGGGGTGCGCCAGGTCGTGCGGTCGGCGCGGGCGCCGGCGCCGAGGCAGGCGGCGGTCATCAGCAGCAGGACGAACGCGCCGACGGCGGCGGCCCCGGCGGCCAGCAGCCGGCTCTGCAGGCCGCGGCGGCCGGAGGACCGGGCCAGGTGCCAGGTCAGGGGGAGGACGGGGGAACGCATCGGATATCTCCGGGAGCTCGGGGCGCGGGGGAGGTCAGGCGACGGTGTACTGGCTGTGGCCGCTGATCCGGCCGTCCCGGACCTGGAGGATCCGGTCGCAGTGGGCGGCGACGTCGGCGTCGTGCGTGACCATGACCAGGGCGGCGCCCTGGTCGCGGGTGACGGAGGTCAGCAGCCGGACGACCTCGGTGCTGGTGGTCTGGTCCAGCGCGCCGGTCGGCTCGTCGGCGAAGACCACGTCCGGTTCGACGGCCAGGGCCCGGGCGATGGCGACCCGCTGGGCCTGGCCGCCGGACAGCCGGCCGGGCCGGCGCCCCTCCAGCCCGTCGAGGCCGAGGGGCGCGAACCAGCGGCGGGCCTGCCGGACGGCCTGCCGGCGGGGCATGCCCCGCAGCATCAGGGGGAGCGCCGCGTTCTCCTCGGCGGGCAGCTCCGGCAGCAGCTGGCCGGACTGGAACACGAACCCGAAGTGCGTCCGGCGCAGGGCGCTCAGCCGGTTCTCGCCCAGCTGGTCGACGCGTTCCCCGCGCAGCAGCACCTGGCCGCCGTCGGGCCGGATGATCCCGGCGAGCAGATGCAGCAGGGTGGACTTGCCGGACCCGGACGGGCCCATGATCGCCAGCGAGTCGCGCTCGCCGATCTCCACGTCCACGCCGGCCAGCGCGGTGGTGGAACCGTACGTCTTCACCAGGCCGTGACCGGCCAGAACAGTGTTCATGATGTGCCGTGGTCCTCTGGTCAGCGCTCGAAGGTCCAGGTGACGGAATCGCTCGTGGCCCGGACCACGGTGACGGGGATGTCGACGGCCGCGCCGCCGCTCTTCGTGCCGGTGCACGTGAGGGTGGCGCCGGCGACGGCCTTGAGGCCGGTGGGGCAGGTGACGTCGGTGACCTTGTCGCCGACCCAGGGGAGCGGGTGGTACTTGCTCTGGGTGCGGGCCGCGACGATGGTGCCCGCGAGGGCCTTGTGGCCGCCGACGCTCACCGTGTCGTGCCGGTCGAGACCGGTGGTCGACTCGGTGCCGGACAGCAGATGGGTGCCGACGGCGAACACGGCCGTGACAGCGACCGCACCGCCGAGGGCGCCGACGAGGAACCTGCGCTGCATCACGTACTCCTGAGGGCTGGGCGAAGGGTGGAGGAACTGGCTCCACCCTCGCCCGCTGCACAGGGCGCGCGCCTCGGCCGTACGGCCACCGCCGGCGGGCGTGCCCTCGGCCGTTCGGCCGAGGGCGCTGCCGTGGCGCGGGCAGACGGAGAACGCGCGGAGAGCGCGCGGTGAATCTCACCGGGGCCCGGAGCCCCGGACTCGGTGACCGGAGCCCCGGACCCGGTGGCCGGTGGCCGGTCAGGGCTTGAGGCCGACCCCGCCGTACAGCGACACGGGGCCTTCCCCGTCGGGGGACACGCCGTCTGGGCCGAGGGCGGGATGCCAGTGGGCCACCGACACGATCCCCGGCTCCATCAGGTCGAGTCCCTTGAAGAAGCCGCCCACTTCGGCCTGCGAGCGGGCCACCAGCGTCACTCCGCCCGCCGCGTAGGCGGTGATGCCCCGCTGCACCTGTTCCGGCTCGAAGTCGGCGGTCATCACGGACAGGACCAGACAGCTGCCCGGTGCCAGCGCGTCGACCAGGGTCGCCACGATGTCGTACGCGCCGTCCTCGTCCGCGACGAAGTGCAGCAGGGCGATGAGGGACAGGGCGACGGGCCGGTCGAAGTCGAGGATGCGGCGGGCGTGTTCGAGGATGGTGTCCGGTTCGCGCGCGTCCGCCTGGAGGTACCGCGTCACGCCCTCGGAGGTGCCGCGCAGCAGGGCCTCGGCGTGGGCGAGGACGATCGGGTCGTTGTCGACGTAGACGATGCGGGCGGCCGGGTCGACCGACTGGGCGATCTGGTGGAGGTTGGGCTCGGTGGGTATGCCGGTGCCGATGTCGAGGAACTGGCGGATTCCCGCCTCCCGGGCCAGGCGGCGCGTGGCCCGCTGCATGAACCGGCGGTTGGCGCGGGCCGCTCGCGGGGCGCCGTCGTCGATGGACATGATCTGCCGGCCGAGCGCCTCGTCGACCGGGTAGTTGTCCTTGCCGCCGAGGAACCAGTCGTAGACCCGGGCCGGATGCGGCGTGGTGGTGTCGATCGTGGTGGGGACGATCCGGTGGCTTCCGGTCCGGTGTGTGGCTGCGGTCCGGGCCGCACCTGTAGCGCTTCCCCGGGTGCCGGACCCGTCCCCTTCGGACCCGTCCCCCTCGGACCGGTCGACGGTCGGCTCGGTCCCGGGCACGCGGTGCTCCCTCCGCTCGACTGGCCCGCGCGGTATCGCGGCAGGGCGTGCGAGCAGTCTGGCACGATCACGCGGCGTGGCGCAGACACTCTTCGGCCACCTGCCGGTCCAGCGCCGTACGCGCCAACGCGGCGGCCGGCAGGGCGGGTTCGGTGTCCCCGACCGGCTCGGCCGGCTCGGCCGGCCGCCCCCGATCGCCCGGCAGACCGAGCCGTTCGGGGCGTCCGTCGGTACCTTCGCGGCCTCGTCGGAAAAGGGCTCCACGTCCGGCCGCATCCGCCGCACCTCGCGCAGGGAGATGCCGGTGCCCGTCGGCCGGGGCCGGGGCCGGGCATCTCCCGCGGCAGGCGGCGCGATCCGGCCACGTCGCCGTGTACCGCCGCCCGCGGCCGCCGCAGGTCTCCGCCCCGCCGCGGATCTCCGCCCCGACCTCCGCTCGGTCAACAGCCGCGCGCCGTCGCCGAGTTGCCCGCACGTTCCGCTCGTCGTGGCGCCAATAGCGCCAATAGCGCCGGTAGCTCCGGTAGCCGCCGCGGTCCAGTGCGTCCGCCCGCTCCCGCCCGCTCCCGCCGGCTCGCCTCGGCGATCCGGCGCGGGTCGCGCGGCCCCGCCTCGTGCCGGGCACGGGCGGCGGCCACGGCGACCGAGCCGCGGGTCCGGGCGCTGAGAGAGCGGCACGGCCAGGACGAGCAGCCGGTACAGGGGCTGCGGGGCGTTCTTGAGCGGGATGCCGGCCTTCTCAGCGAACGTCCGCCCGTGCGCGCCGAGGAGTTCCCCGTACGGCGCGCTCCGAGTCGCTCACGGCTTGAGCGGATCGTGGCCGATCGTCATCAGTCGCCGCCGGCGGCACGTCTCCTCGGCCTCGGGTTCGTTCGCCACGTCCGTCTGCTCGGTGACGGTGTCCACGACCTCGTACATCACGCTGATGTCGTCGTCGGTGAGGTCCGTGCGCCGCTTCTGCAGGATCCCCAGGACGTGCTGTCCCGTGGGCGTGCCCGCGTGCTCCGGCAGCGGTTCCGCGTTCTCGCCGGCCTCGCTGACCCGCAGCCAGGCGGCCAGCTCCTGCGAGGTCATGTTCACCACGCGGTGGAAGTCCTCCCACAGCGCGTCGAGTTCGAGGGCGTCGGTCATCACAGGCCCCTTCTGTGCGTACGGGTTCTCGGCCGGGCGCCGGTCAGGCGTCCTTGGGCCAGTTCTCCGCGTCGAACATCCAGCGCTGCTTCTCCAGCTCGGCGGTGATCGAGATCAGCAGGTCCTGGGTGACCGGGTCGGCCTCGTCGGTCGCCGTGATCCGCTCGCGCAGCCGCGCGATGGCGGCCCCCAGGGACTCGACCAGCACCTCGACGACGTCGGTGTCCCGCACCCAGCCGTCCTTCGGGCTCGGCAGGGTGAACGCCGACGCGATGGTCTCCGGCCGGCCGTCGGGCGGCAGGCCGAGCGCGGCGGAGCGCTCCGCCACGGTGTCGGAGAACTCGCGGGCGGCCGTCACGACCTCGTCGAGCTGCAGGTGGATCGAGCGGAAGCGCGGTCCCACGAGGTTCCAGTGGGCCTGCTTCCCGATCAGGGACAGTCCGATGAGATCCACCAGGGTGTTCTGCAGCGCGTCCGCGACCACCTGGCGGGACGATTCGGGAATCGTGCTCTTCACGACAGTCATACGATGCTTCCCCTTCTGGCTTCTTCTCTGGCGGTACGGAGCAGCGCGTCCCGTTCCTGCTCGCCCGTCCCGCCCCACACGCCCGAGGTCTGCCCCGTGTCCAGCGCGAACGCCAGGCAGGGGGTGCTCACCGGGCAGCGGGCGCAGACGCGTTTGGCGGCCGCGATGTCTCGCAGCGCCGGTCCGGTCGTGCCCACGGGGAAGAACAGCTCGGGGTCCTCTCCGACGCAGGCGGCACTGCGCAACCACTCCATGGCGGCGCGGGTGCCCAGGGCGAACTGGTGCAAACACCGGGCGCCGCCGCCTCACGGGTGGCGCCTCAGCTCCTGAGCACCTCGTCCAGGAAGCGGGTCACTTCCGCGAAGACCTGCGTCCGGTCGGTCTCGTGGAACACCTCGTGCCGGGCGCCCGGGCGGATCCGCTCGGTCAGCCGGCCTCCGCTCAGCGCCTCGACGCCGGCCCGGCTCCCGGCGAGCGGCACCAGCCGGTCCTCCTCGCCGTGCAGCCACAGCAGCGGCAGCCGGCCCACGTCACCACCTCTGGACACGGTCTCCAGGGTCCGCACGAACGCCTGTGCCGTCGGCCGCTTCATCGGCCCGTGCCACACCAGCGGATCCGCCGCGTACGCCGCCCCGGCCGCCGGGTCGCGGGAGAGCGCGGCCGGGCTGACGGGGGTGTCGGGGATCTCGTCGAGGGCGAGCAGCCGTCCCGGCAGCTCCCACGCGCCGATCACCGGCCCGGACAGCACCAGCGCGGCGAGCGTGCCGCCGTACCGCTGCGCGTAGCGGGCGGCGATCAGGCCGCCCATGGAATGCCCGATCATCACCAGCGGTACGTCCGGGTGGGCCGCTCGGGCCAGCCGGGCCACGGTGTGCACGTCGGTGACCACGTCCTCGAAGTCCTCGATCAGCACCCGCTCGCCCGCCGACCGCCCGTGTCCCATGTGGTCGGGCCCGAACACGGCCGCGCCGTGCGCCGCCAGGACCCCGGCGAGTTCCTCGTACCGGCCGACGTGCTCGCCGTAGCCATGGACGACGAGGGCGAGGTACCCCGGCCGCTCGGCCGGCCACTCCCGGGCGCCGACCGGGCCCCGCGTTCCCGGCAGGACGTGTTCACGGGAGTCGGCCATGTCCCCTCCGGCTGGGTCGGTGTGCGTCCCGGGGATCTTCCCAGAGGGCGGGCGACGGGTCTATAGTCAAAAACTAGCACCGCTAATTAAAGTGTCCGTCCCCCGATGCCCGGCGATGCCGGTCAGGAGCCTGCCGTGCGCCCCGTCCACTTCGCGGCCGCCCGCCGCACCCCCATCGGCCGACTGCGCGGAGCTTTGTCCGCCGTACGTCCCGACGACCTCGCCGCGTCTGTGATCCGCGCCCTGGTCGCCGACGTGCCCACGCTCGACACCGCCCGCGTCGACGACGTCTACTGGGGCGCCGCCAACCAGGCCGGCGAGGACAACCGCAACGTCGCCCGCATGGCCGCGCTGCTGGCCGGCCTGCCCGAGTCCGTGCCCGGAGCCACGGTCAACCGGCTGTGCGCCTCTGGCCTGGAGGCCGTCACCACCGCGGCCCGCGCCATCGCCGCGGGCGAGGCCGACATCGTGCTCGCGGGCGGCTCCGAGTCGATGAGCCGCGCCCCCTTCGTCCTGCCCCGCCCCGACGAGGCCCTGCCGTCCCGTATGGAGACCTTCGACACCCGGCTCGGCTGGCGCCTGGTCAACCCCGCGATGAGGGAACTCCACGGCCTGCTGGCCATGGGCGAGACCGCGGAGGAGGTCGCCGGCCGGTACGGCGTGACCCGCGAGCGGCAGGACGCGTTCGCGCTGCGCAGTCACCAGCTGGCCGCGCAGGCCCGCAAGAACGGCCACTTCGACGACGAACTGCTGCCCGTGGAACGCCCTGACGGCGTGGTCGTCGACAGCGACGAGAGCATTCGCGAGGACACCTCGGCGGAGAAACTCGCCCGGCTGAGGCCCGTCTTCCGCGAGGGCGGCACGGTCACCGCGGGCAACGCCTCCCCGATGAACGACGGCGCCGCCGGACTGCTCCTGGTCAGCGAGGAGGCCCTCAACGACCTCGGGCTGGAGTCCCTGGGCCGCTACGTGGCCGGCGCCTCGGCCGGCGTCCACCCCGACGTGATGGGCATCGGCCCGGTTCCCGCCACCCGCAAGGCGCTGGCCCGCGCCGGCTGGAGCGTCGGCGACCTCGGCGAGGCCGAGTTCAACGAGGCGTTCGCCGCACAGGCCCTCGCGTGCGTGGACCAGCTGGGCATCGACCCGGACCTGGTCAACCCGAGCGGCGGCGCCATCGCCCTCGGCCACCCGCTGGGCTGCTCGGGCGCCCGCATCCTGACGACACTGCTGCACCGGATGCGGCGAACGGGGGCGGGCCGGGGGCTGGCCACCATGTGCGTCGGGGTGGGGCAAGGGAGCGCGGTCCTCGTCGAACGGCACTGACCAGTCGGCGACCAGGGCAGCCGGGGCGGTCACGGCGGCGGCGACACCGGTGCCGTACGACACGGGCCATCAGGCGAGACGCTCCTTACGGGCCCGGCATCCCCGCACATAGCATCGGTCTTCGCATGAACACGATGACCCTCTGGCACATCACCGGCTGGGAGTTCGCCGCCCTGGCCTTCGCCGCCCTGCTCGTCGGCTTCTCCAAGACCGCCGTGAGCGGGGCCAACACGGTCAGCCTGGCGGTCTTCGCGGCCGTCCTGCCCGCCCGCGCCTCCACCGGCGTCCTGCTGCCGGTCCTGATCGCCGGGGACGTGCTCGCCGTGCTCACCTACCGCCGGCACGCCCACTGGCCCACGCTGTGGCGGCTGTTCCCGGCGGTCGCGGTGGGCGTGGTCGTCGGCACGGTGTTCCTGATGTGGGCGGACGACGGGATGGTGCGGACGTCGATCGGCGCGATCCTGCTGCTGATGGCCGGGGTGACGGTGTGGCGCCGCCGCACGGCCGACGCGGACGAGGAGCCGGACACGGTGGCCGGCCGGAGGGGCCGGGCCAAGGCCCGCTCGTACGGCGTGCTCGGCGGCTTCACCACGATGGTCGCCAACGCGGGCGGCCCGGTGATGTCGATGTATCTCCTCTCCGCGGGCTTCCGCAAGCTCGGCTTCCTCGGGACCTCCGCCTTCTTCTTCCTGATCGTCAACGTCTCCAAGGTGCCCTTCAGCGTCGGCCTCGGACTGATCGACGGCCGTTCGCTGCTCCTCGACGCGGCGCTCGTGGCGTTCGTCGTGCCCGGCGCCTTCCTCGGGAAATGGGCTGTGAGCAGGATCAACCAGCGACTGTTCGAGCGGTTGGTGATCGCGGCGACGGTGGTGGGCGGCGTACAGCTCCTGATCCGCTGATCCGCTGATCTCCAGAGCCGCTGAGCCGCTGAGCCGGTTTGAAGCAGCCTGGGACCTCGTAGGCTTTCGCCATGTCCACGCACGTCCTCATCCTCGGTGGTACCACCGAGGCCCGCGAACTGGCCGCCGTGCTCGGGGCGCGCCCCGGTGTCCGCGTCACCACCTCGCTCGCCGGGCGCGTGGCGCGACCGGGGGCGATCACGGGGGACGTACGCATCGGGGGCTTCGGCGGGGCGGACGGACTGGCCGGGTGGCTGCGCGAGCAGCGCGTGGACGCGCTCGTCGACGCCACCCATCCCTTCGCCGCGTCGATCACGGCGAACGCGGCCCGGGCCGCGGCGGCGACCGGCGTCCCGTCGGTGGTGCTGCGCCGCCCCGGCTGGCGGCCCGGCCCCGGGGACCGCTGGCACCCGGTCGCCTCACTGGACGCCGCCGCGGAGCTGCTGCCCCGGCTCGGCCGGCGGGTGTTCCTGACCACCGGGCGCCTGGGCCTGGCCGCCTTCGCCCGGCTCACCGACCTGCACTTCGTCGTACGGTCGGTGGAACCGCCCCGGCCGCCGATGCCGCCGCACACCGACGTGCTCCTGGCCCGCGGGCCGTTCACGGTCGCCGACGAGTCGGCGCTGCTGTCCGGGCACCGCATCGACGTCCTGGTGACCAAGGACAGCGGGGGACAGGCGACGGCCGCCAAACTCACGGCCGCCCGCGACCTGGGCCTGCCGGTCGTGGTCGTACGACGACCGCCCCTGCCGGAGGGCGTGACCGCGGTGGCCGATCCGACGGAGGTCCTGACAAGGCTCGGCCTCACCCCTGCGTGACCGAGGCCGGCCGCTGAGGACCGACGCGAGCAGCAGGCCGGCCACCATCGGCAGCGTCCGCACACCGGACACCGTGGCCGAGTCGCCGTCGCCGTACTGGAGGTAGGTCGGCAGATACGTCAAGCGCGCCGAGCATCGCGAAACCGACGATGGAGCTGAGGATCGAGCACACGGTGAACACCGGGCCGGCGAACAGCCGCATCGGCAGCATCGGTTCGGCCGCCCGGGTCTCCACCCGGCAGCGCTCGCGCCCGCCGCGACGAACGTGATGCCCAGGCAGTCGATGACGGGACGGGACGGCGCCTCCCACCCCGCGCCGCCTCAGCCCTGGGAACGTCTGCGCAGCAGATACGTGTCCATGATCCAGCCCTTGCGCTCCCGGGCCTCGGCGCGCAGCCGCTCGATGCGCGGCGCGGCCTCGGCGATCGGGCCGGCGGCGAGGATCTCGTCCGGCGTGCCGATGTAGGCACCCCAGTAGATGTCGATGTCCTGGTCGGCGTACTTCCGGAAGGTCTGGTGGGCGTCGAGCATCACCACCACGTCGTCCACACCCTCCGGGAAGCCCTCGGCGAGCCGCCGGCCGGTGGTGATCTGCACCGGCCGGGCGACCCGGTTCAGTCCGGTCCGGTGCCGGGCGACCAGCGCCGAGACACTGCTGATCCCGGGCACGACGTCGTACGTGAACGCCACGGTGCCCCGGTCGAGGATCTCGTCCAGGATCCCGATCGTGCTGTCGTACAGCGAGGGGTCCCCCCACACCAGGAACGCGCCGCTCTCGTCCTCGCCCAGCTCCTCGGCGATCAGCCGCGCGTAGATCTCCGCGCGGGCGCTGCGCCAGTCCCCGACGGCGGGGGAGTACGCGGCGCCGCCCGCGGCCCGGTCGCGCTCCGGGTCACGCGCCTCGACCACGCGGTACGTCCCCTCGGGCACATGCGTGTCGAGCATGTCCCGGCGCAACCGCACCAGGTCCGCCTTCGCCTCACCCTTGTCCAGGACGAAGAACACGTCCGTGTTCCGCAGCGCCCTGACCGCCTGCAGGGTCAGCTGGTCGGGGTCGCCCGCGCCGATACCGATGACATGAATCTTTCGCACACCCCGAGTCTGCCCCACCCCACTGACACCCCGTACACCGCGTCCGCACCGCTCACGTCCGCACGACAGCTCACGACTGCACGACTGCGCGACAGCTCACGCCGGAGGCTGGGCCGGCGGTGCCACGGTCCCGGTCCGGGCGCCCGGACCGGGCGCCGACGGGCGGGAGCTCCCCGCCTACGACGCCCGCCGCCCCCGCAGCCTCGGCGCCCGGCCCGCCGCGTCCACGCTCTCGCCGTCCCGCTCCACGCTCTCCGCCAGCTCGCGCGCCCACGCCGTCAGTCCCGCCAGATCCATGGCGTACGGCTGCGGGCGTCCCGTGGCCGACGCCCAGTCCGCCACCGCTCCCGCACCGCGCCGCAGCAGACGGGCGCCGCCCGTGATGTTGCCCCGGGCCGCGTGGGTGAGCCCCACGGCGAGCTGGGCGAGCCCGCGCCACAGCTCCCGCTCCTCCTCGGGCCCTGACTTCCACGCGTCCTCGAACACCTCGTGCGCGTGGAACGGCCTGCCCGCGTCCAGCAGCCCCTGCGCCTCGGTGACGCTGTCCTGGGGCGCGCGGACGACCCCCTCGGGCTGCCGGGCGACACCCTCCGTGCCGTACGGCAACGGCCGCCCCAGCCCGTCCCGGGGCCGGGCGTTGCGGGCCCGCCCCTCGTCGTCCCGGTCCCGCGCGCCGATCTGTCGTCCTGCGGATGCACTGCCCATACGCCGATTGTCCCGCGCCCGCCGCCGTCCGCCACGACCGCCCTCTGCCCGCCTTCGAGGAGGCCTCCGACGTGCGGTAAAGTTCTGTGCGCATGGTCTCGCGGTTCGCCGCGGGCGGTGCATCGGGACGTGGCGCAGCTTGGTAGCGCACTTGACTGGGGGTCAAGGGGTCGCAGGTTCAAATCCTGTCGTCCCGACTGTGGAAGTCGTGCAGCGAAGGCCGTTTTCTCAGCGATGGGACGACGGCCTTCGTCGTGTCCGCGGGCGGAGTGCGGGCGAGGGGGGAAGCCCCGCTCGACGTCGGCGGAGGGCACCCGGTGGCTGATCAGCCGGGCGAGGCGGTTCTTGTGCTCCGCGAGCTCGGGCGTGACCTCGAAGATCCCGGTGGGGCAGCCCTGGGAGAAAGATCCCGGTGGGGCAGCCCCGGGAGGCGACGAGGGAGGGTTCGCTGCGGAGCATGCCGCCGGGGCCGATGTCCGCCTCGGCCAGAAATCCCCTCGGCCGGGAGCCTCGGCCGAACGCCCCGGCCAGGTGGATCCGTGCGCCCACGCGCCGGGGACGGGCAGCCCGGTGCCGGCGGTCGCCAGGATGATCACCGGGCTGATCGGGCCGGCGATCGCGGCGTTCCGGGTGCCGGCTCAGCCCAGCGCCTCGGAGACGCCGGGGATGTTCTGCGTCAGCCCGCGTCAGCGGCGCGCGGTGATGGGGGGTCAGCGTGCGGTGATGGCGGTCAGATAGCCGCGCAGCATGGTCTTCGCCTCGTCGAGGAGGTCCGCGTCGCCCTCGGTGTCGCGGCGGAACGCCTCCTGCGCGAGCGCGTCGGCGGTGAGGACGGCGGCGTGACAGGCCCGCCCCAGTGCCTCGTCGTCCCGGGCGAGGCCGAGGGCGAGCAGGACGCGGCGGATGCCGTCGGCCATCCGGCGCTTGTGCTCGCGGTCCGCGGCCCGGGTCCGCTCGGTCAGGCCGCTGCCGAACCACAGGGCCCGGAAGCCGTGTTCGGAGCGGTAGATCTCGGCGTACGCGTCGATGAGGACGCCGACCGGATCGTCCCAGTGCTGCTCGGCCGCCGCCTCGACGAGACCGTCCATGACGGCTTCGAGCTTCGCGAAGTAGCCCGCCGCGAGGGCCTCGATGATCGCGCCCCGGTCCGGAAGGTACTGGTACAGCGAACCGACCGACACCTTCGCCTCGGCCGCGATCCGGGTCGTGGTGAGCGCCTCCACCCCCTCGTCGATCAGGACGCGCTCGGCGGCCTGGAGGACCCGGGCCAGACGGGCCCTGCTGCGTGCCTGCTGGGGTGTACGCCGGAGGGGGGTGGGACCTGTCGTCCGGCCGGGCCCCGCGATCGGCTCACTCACGCGGACCACCTTACTCACGGGACACCCCGCCCGTGCCGCCGCCTGCTCACCGGGCGCCTTCTCCGCTCCCTGAACATGAACGTGACTTTGTTTCATGTCTACGTTACCGTCACGCGCATGACCGACTCAAGCTCGGCGCTGAGCGAGGAGCGGGCCGCCGTGGCGGACGCCTGCCGGCGCCTGGGGGCCGAGGGCCTGCTCATCGGCACGGCGGGGAACGTCAGTGTGCGCGCGGGGGAGCGGGTGGCGATCACCGCCACCGGCGCGGTGCTCGCCGGCCTGACTCCGGACCAGGTGACCGTCGTCGACCTCGACGGAGAGATCGTGGCCGGGACCCTGCGGCCGACCTCGGAACTGGATCTGCACCTCGGTGTCTACCGCCGCTACGGCACCGGCGCGGTCGTGCACACGCACGCCCCCATGGCCACCGCGCTCTCCTGTGTGCTCGACGAACTCCCCTGTGTCCACTACCAGTTGCTCACCGTCGGTGGCACCGTGCGGGTGGCGCCGTACGCCACGTTCGGCACCCCGGAACTCGCCGAGTCGGTGCTCACCGCGCTCGACGGCCGCAGCGCCGCCCTGATGGCCAACCACGGCGCGCTCACCCACGCGCCGACGCTCGGCGAGGCGGTCGAGCACGCGCTGCTGCTGGAGTGGGCCTGCGGTGTCTACCAGCGGGCGGCGGCCCTCGGACCACCCCGCGTCCTGGACGAGCGGCAGCAGCTCGCGGTGATCGAGGCCGCCGTCGCCCGCGACTACGGCACCACCCGGCCCGTGTCACCCGAGCAGGAGGGAAACCCATGAGAGTCGTCACGATGGGCGTGCATGTGCTGGACGTGCTGGTGCGGCCGGTGGAGGCGATACCCGAGGGTCAGGGCGCGACGCTGGTGGAGGACATCCGGATGACCGCCGCCGGGACGGCCGGCGGCACCGCGCTCACCCTCGCCAAGCTGGGCGCCTCGGTGCGCTGCGCCGGCGCGATCGGCGCCGACCCGACCGGCGACCTGCTCGTCCAGCTGCTCGGCAGGGCGGGGATCGACACCGGGTTCCTCGTCCGCCGGACGGACACCCCCACCTCCGCCAGCGTCCTGCCGATCCGGCCCAACGGCGACCGTCCCTCGCTGCACTTGCTCGGCGCCAACATCACCTACGGTCTGGACGACGTGCCCTGGGACGCGGTCGCCGAGGCCACGCATCTGCACCTGGGCGGCCCCGAGCTGATCGGTGTCGACGTCGCCGCACGCATCCTGTCGTACGCCAAGGAGCACGGCGTGGTCACCTCCGTGGACCTTCTCGCGCCGGGGGTGCTCGGCAGCTTCGAGCAGATCGAGGCGGCGCTGCCGTACGTCGACCACCTGCTGCCCAACGAGGAGCAGGTGCTCGGTTTCACCGGCGAGGACGATCTGACGGCCGGTGCGGACAAGCTCCTCGGCGCCGGTGTGGGCGCGGTCGCGGTGACCCGTGGCGCCGACGGCGCGCTCCTGGTGACGGGCGGGGGCGCCGAGGCGGTGCCCGCCTTCGCGGTCGACGTCGTCGACACCACCGGGTGCGGTGACGCGTTCTCCGCCGGCTTCCTGCGCGGGGTGAGCCTGGGCCGTGCACCGCGCGAGGCCGCCGTCCTCGGCTGCGCGGTGGCGGCTCTGGTGGCGCGAGGGCTCGGCAGCGACCACGGCGACTTCGACCTCGCCGCCGCCGACGAGTTCGCCGCGACGCACGGGCCCGCCGCCGGCTGAGGCGACGGCGGGCCCGTGCAGGGGATCGCCCCCGGCTGCCCGGCTGCCCGGCTGCCCGGCTGCCCGGCTTCCTTCGGCGGGCGGCGGGTACCGCCTGCGCGAGCGGGGTGCCGCCCGCCTACGGCAGCGGGGTGCCGCCCGTCGCGTTGACGATCTCCGCGGTGATGAAAGACGCCTCCTGCGAGGCCAGGAAGACGTAGGCGGGCGCCATCTCGGCGGGCTGGGCCGGGCGGCCCAGCGGTGACTGCTTGCCGAACTCCACCGTGTCCGGCATCGTCGCGGGGATCAGCGGGGTCCACACCGGTCCCGGCGCGACCGCGTTGACCCGGACGCCCCGCTCGGCCAGCATCTGGGCCAGCCCCTGGGTGAAGGTGACGATGGCGCCCTTCGTCATGGCGTAGTCCAGCAGGTGCGGGCTCGGCTTGTAGGCCTGTACGGACGTCGAGTTGATGATGCTGCCGCCCTCGGGGATGTGCGGCAGCGCGAACTTCGACAGCCAGAACATGCCGTACAGGTTGGTGCGCAGCACCCGGTCGAACTGCTCGGTGGTGATGGCCTCGATGCCGTCGGGCTGCGACATCTGGTACGCCGCGTTGTTCACCAGCACGTCGATCCGGCCGAACTCCGTCACCGCCCGGTCTACCAGGTCACGGCAGTTGCTCTCCTCGCGGATGTCGCAGGCGACCGGTACCGCGCGCCGCCCCGCGTCCGTCACCCACCGGACCGTCTCCTGCGCGTCGTCCTTCTCGTCGTCGAGGTGGGTGAAGAGGACGTCGGCGCCCTCCCGGGCGAACGCGATGGCCACCGCCCGGCCGATCCCCGAGTCGCCGCCGGTGATCACGGCCTTGCGGCCCTCCAGACGGCCACTGCCCCGGTAGGACTCCTCGCCGTGGTCCGGGGGCGGGTCCATGGGGCCCGTCCAGCCGGGATGCGGCTGGTCCTGGGACGGGAACTCGGGGCTCGGATGACGCTGGGCCGGGTGCTCCGGTGGGGTCACGGCTCTGCTCCCTCTCACTCTGGTTCGTGCGATGTCGGCCTGGTCCCGCCGGGAAGCGGGGCACCATTCGTTCTGCGGGGCTTCGGGTACCCGTGTTTTTCGAGGTGAGGCACCCGGCGGGGGACGGCGGCGAGTGCGACGCCGAGCGGCCCGCGATGATAGAAGCGGGCATGACCAACTCGTACTCCACCCTCCTCACGGCGGGCTCGCGATGACCGCCGGCATCGACACCCCGGACCGCCGGGGCCGCACCGGACTCGACCGCACCGGCCTGGACCTCACCGGCAACCCGCGCGTCAGGGTGCGGGACGTGACGCTGCTGTCCAGCCACTGGTACGTCGAGCGTGCCACGACCTTCGACTTCCGGCACGCCGACGGCACCTGGCGCACCCAGCAGCGCGAGACGCACGACCGCGGCAACGGCGCCACCATGCTGCTGTACGACACCGCACGCGAAACCGTGCTGCTCACCCGCCAGTTCCGCTTCCCCGCCTACGTCAACGGGCATCCCGACGGCATGCTGATCGAGACCCCCGGCGGTCTCCTCGACGACGAGGCGGAGCATCCGGAGATCGCCGTGCGGCGCGAGGTCGTCGAGGAGACCGGGCACACCATCGGCGAGGTCCGGCACGTCTTCGACGTCTACATGAGCCCCGGCTCGGTCACCGAGCGCGTCAGCTTCTACGCCGCCGCCTACGGCCCGGCCACCCACACCCACGAGGGAGGCGGACTGGACGAGGAGGGCGAGGACATCGAGATCCTCGAACTCCCCTTCCGCCGGGCCCTGGAGATGATCCGCACCGGGGAGATCGCCGACGGGAAGACGATCATGCTGCTGCACTGGGCCGCGCTGGAGGGCCCGTTCGCCCGCCGCGACTGAACGGCCGCCGGGACGGGCCCCTTGACTTGAAGCGCGCTCCAGCATGAAGACTCCCGTCCGTGCCCCGAGCGTGGGCACGAACGGGAGGGACCACCATGAAGTACCGCACCATCGGCAGCGATCCGGCGAGCCGCCGCGAGGTGAGCGTCCTCGCGCTCGGCGCGATGCTGTTCGGCTCCCGGACGGACGAGGCGACCTCCTTCGCCGTGCTCGACCGCTATGTCGAGGCCGGCGGCACCTTCATCGACACGTCCGACAACTACGCCTTCTGGATCGACGGCGGCCAGGGCGGCCAGAGCGAGGAACTCCTCGGACGCTGGCGCGCCAGCCGCGGCGTCGGCGACGAGATCGTCATCGCCACCAAGCTCGGCGCCCGCCCCCTCGCCCCCGGCACCGGCTACGCCGACAACGCCGAGGGCCTGTCCGCGAAGGTGATCCGCGAGTCCGCCGAACGCAGCCGGGAACGCCTCGGCGTCGACCGGCTCGACCTGCTGTACGCCCACATCGAGGACCACGCCGTCCCCCTGCGCGAGACCGTCGAGGGGTTCGCCGCACTGGTCGCCGAGGGCACCGTCGGACTGCTCGGAGTGAGCAACCACGCGGTGTGGCGGGTGGAACGCGCCCGTGCCCTCGCGGCCGCCGCCGGACTGCCCGGCTACGAGGTGCTCCAGTACGAGCACAGCTACCTCCGGCCCCGCACCGACGTGCCCGGCGACCTCTTCCCCGACGGCACCCTCGGCGCGGCGGGACCGGACCTGCTCGGCTACCTCAGGGCCGAGCCCGGCCTGACCCTGGTCGCCTACTCGCCGCTGCTCAAGGGCGCGTACGCGCGTCCTGGCCGGCCGCTGCCGCCGGGCTACGACCACCCGGGCACCCCCGCCCGGCTCGCGGCCCTGCGGGAGGTGGCCCGGGAGACCGGCGCGACCGTCAACCAGGTCGTGCTGGCCTGGCAGCTGGGCGGCGAGCTGCCGATCGTTCCGCTGGTCGGGGCCTCGTCGGTGGCGCAACTGGAGGAGAGCCTGGCCGCGGTGGACCTGGATCTGACGCCGGAGCAGCGGGCCAGGCTGGACGCGGCCCACTGACCACCTGACGCGTCCTGGAGCGGCGCCCGCCCCACGCTCCCCGCACACCGTCCGCGCGGCGGAGGCCACCTCCGGGTGGCGCTGCGGGCGCCGATGGTCCGGCGGGCGCTGTGCGGGGTGCACCACCAGGGTGCCGACCGCGGGAGGTCGCCGGTCCTCGGAGAGGGACGGTGGAGAGGGGGCGGCCGGGGCCGGCGGCCGTAGCGGGTGGAGATCAATTCCGATACGGCCCATACTGATCAGGTCGAAAGTGCTGGGCTGACTCGGCCATGCGCGATGCTCCTCATCAGGGCTGGACACGCGGTACCCAAAAGTCCGCCGTCCCCCAGGTGCAGGCGCGGAGGGCGACCTTGTCCCTACTTTGTCATTACATTCGGACCTGCTTGTGAAATGATGTCTTAACAAAGTATTGACAGGTGGCGTGTCAGGGGATTGGATCCCGTCCCAGTACACCAGCCGCTTCTCGCGGCGTTCGACCCGGAACTCTCCAGGTCCCGGGCCCCCCGGATCTCCGTGATCCCCTTCCTTTCCCGACGTTCTCCCGTCGCACAGTGAGGTGCAGGAAAGATGGACCGCTCGTCTCACTTCCGTTCCCGCAGAGTCGCCCCCTTCGTGGCAGTCGCCGCGGCGGCGGCTCTGACCCTCGCAGGCTGCTCCAGCGGCTCCGGCGGCAAGAAGGCCGAGGAGAGCGAGGAGGGGGCCTCCGCGGGCAAGGCCACCACTCCCCGGATGACCGTCGCGCTGGTGACCCACCAGTCGCCCGGCGACACCTTCTGGGACATCGTCCGCAAGGGCGCGGAGGCCGCCGCCGCCAAGGACAACATCAAGCTCGTCTACTCGGCCGACCCGAACGCGGGCAACCAGGCCAACCTGGTGCAGAACGCGATCGACCAGAAGGTCGACGGCATCGCGATCACCCTGGCCAAGCCGGACGCCCTCAAGGACGTCGTGAGCAAGGCCGAGGCCGCGAACATACCCGTGGTCGGCCTCAACTCCGGTGTGAGCGAGTGGCAGAAGCTCGGACTGATGGAGTTCTTCGGCCAGGACGAGACGGTCGCCGGCGAGGCGCTCGGCAAGCGGCTGAACGAGGCGGGCGCCAAGAACGCCGTCTGTGTCATCCAGGAGCAGGGCAACATCGGCCTCACCCAGCGCTGCGACGGCGTGGACAAGACGTTCACCGGCAAGCTGCAGACGCTGAACGTCAACGGCACCGACATGCCGTCCGTGAAGTCGACCATCACCGCCAAGCTCAGCCAGGACAAGAGCGTCGACTACCTCGTCACGCTCGGCGCCCCCTTCGCGCTGACCGCGGTGCAGGCGGTGTCCGAGTCCGGCAGCAAGGCCAAGGTCGCCACCTTCGACCTCAACAAGGCCCTGACGAGCGCCATCTCCGACGGCACGATCCAGTTCGCGGTCGACCAGCAGCCCTACCTCCAGGGCTACCTGGCGGTGGACTCCCTGTGGCTGTACAAGAACAACGGCAACTACAGCGGCGGCGGTGAGCAGCCGGTGCTGACCGGCCCGGCCTTCGTCGACAAGTCGAACGTCGACAGGGTCGCGGAGTTCGCCGCGAAGGGCACTCGGTGATGAGTATGACCCATCAGGCTGAGCCGGCGGTGACCATACCGCCGGCTCCCGGCCCGAAGGAGTCCGACGGCCGGACCACCCGACGTCCGCTGGGTTTCAGGCTGTTGGCCCGGCCCGAGGTGGGTGTCTTCCTCGGTGCCGTGGCGGTGTTCGTGTTCTTCCTGGTCACGGCGCCGCCGGTGCGTGACGGCAGCTCCATGGCGAACATCCTGTACCAGTCCTCGACGATCGGGATCATGGCGCTTCCGGTCGCGCTGCTGATGATCGGCGGCGAGTTCGACCTGTCGGCCGGTGTCGCGGTGGTCACCTCGGCGCTGACCGCGAGCATGCTCAGCTACCAGCTGACCATGAACGTCTGGGTCGGCGTGATCGTCGCCCTGCTGGTGTCCCTCGGGGTCGGCCTGTTCAACGGCTGGATGCTGGTCAAGACCGGGCTGCCGAGCTTCCTGGTCACCCTGGGCACCTTCCTGATCCTGCAGGGCGTGAACCTGGCCGTGACCAACCTGGTCACCGGCAACGTCGCCACCGACGACATCAGCACCATGGACGGCTTCGACCAGGCCAAGTCGCTGTTCGCGTCGTCCTTCGACGTCGGCGGTGTCCAGGTGAAGATCACCGTGGTGTGGTGGCTGGTGTTCGCCGCGATCGCCACCTGGGTGCTGCTGCGCACCAAGTACGGCAACTGGATCTTCGCGGTCGGCGGCAGCAAGGAGAGCGCGCGGGCCGTGGGTGTGCCGGTCACGTTCACCAAGATCTCGCTGTTCATGCTGGTCGGCTTCGGCGCCTGGTTCGTCGGCATGCACCAGCTGTTCTCCTTCAACACCGTGCAGTCCGGCGAGGGCGTGGGCCAGGAGCTCATCTACATCGCCGCGGCGGTCATCGGCGGCTGCCTGCTGACCGGCGGCTACGGTTCCGCGATCGGCCCGCTCTTCGGCGCGTTCATGTTCGGCATGGTGCAGCAGGGCATCGTCTACGCCGGCTGGAACCCCGACTGGTTCAAGGCCTTCCTCGGCGTGATGCTGCTCGGCGCCGTCCTGATCAATCTGTGGGTCCAGCGCACGGCGACCCGGAGGTAACCTCGTGACATCCACCGACAAGGCCTCCACCGACAAGGCCTCCATAGGCAAGGCCTCCACCGAGCAGGCCGGAACGCATGGCGCCGTCCTCGTCGACACCGACGGCGACAGGACGCCCGGCACGGACGCGGCGATCGTCGAACTGCGCGGTGCGGGCAAGTCGTACGGCAACATCCGCGCCCTGCACGGCGTCGACCTGACCGTCCACCCCGGCCAGGTCACCTGCGTCCTCGGGGACAACGGCGCCGGCAAGTCCACCCTCATCAAGATCATCTCGGGGCTGCACCAGCACACCGAGGGCGACTTCCTCGTCGACGACGTCCCCGTACGGTTCTCCACCCCGCGCGAAGCCCTCGACAAGGGCATCGCCACTGTCTACCAGGACCTCGCGACCGTCCCGCTGATGCCGGTGTGGCGCAACTTCTTCCTCGGCTCCGAGATGACCAGGGGGCCCTGGCCGTTCCGCCGCCTCGACATCGAGCGGATGAAGCGGACCGCGGACGAGGAACTGCGCAACATGGGCATCGTCCTGGACGACCTGGAACAGCCCATCGGCACCCTCTCCGGCGGCCAGCGCCAGTGCGTGGCGATCGCCCGCGCCGTCTACTTCGGCGCCCGCGTCCTCATCCTGGACGAGCCCACCGCCGCCCTCGGCGTCAAGCAGTCCGGGGTCGTGCTGAAGTACATCGCCGCCGCCCGCGACCGCGGCCTCGGCGTCATCTTCATCACCCACAACCCCCACCACGCCTACATGGTCGGCGACCACTTCAGCGTGCTGCGGCTGGGCACGATGGAACTGTCCGCGCCCCGCAGTGAGGTCAGCCTCGAAGAGCTGACCAACCACATGGCGGGTGGCACCGAACTCGCCGCGCTCAAGCACGAGTTGTCGCAGGTGCGCGGCCTCGACCTGGAGAAGCTCCCGGAAGAGGGGGACCTCACCGCGTCGGTGGCGCCGACTTCCGACGGGACGTCGTGAGATGACCGGTTCGGCCGACCGGACCCTTCGAGGCGGAGGGACGACGTGACGCGGCGAGAACCGCTGAGAGTGGCCGTCATCGGCACCGGGCGGATGGGCGCCGACCATGTGCGCCGCATCCACCAGGTCACCAGCGGGGCCCGGGTGACCGCCGTCGTGGACGTCGACGCGGAACGGGCCAAGGCGGTCGCCGCCTCCGTCGACGGCTGCGCCGCCTACACCGATCCGGCCGCCGCGATGGCGGCGGCCGACGTCGACGCCGTCCTGGTCGCCTCCCCGGGGCCCGCCCACGAGGCGGCCCTGCTGGCGGCCTTCGAGCGGGACCTGCCCGTGCTGTGCGAGAAGCCGCTCACCCCGGACCCGGCCTCCGCGCTGCGGGTGATGGAGGCGGAGCAGCGCCTGGGCCGGCGCCGGGTCCAGGTCGGCTTCATGCGGCGCTACGACGCCGAGTACATGAAGCTCAAGTCCCTGCTGGAGACGGGGCAGTTGGGGCGTCCGCTGATGCTCCACAACCGGCATCGCAACGTGGCCAGCCCGCCCGGGTTCACCAGCGACATGCTGATCTCTGACTCCGTCGCGCACGAGACGGACGTGACCCGCTGGCTGCTAGGCCAGGAGATCACGGCGGTCACGGTACTGCGTCCGCGGCCGTCGGCGAACGCGCCGGACGACCTCCAGGACCCCCAGTTCGTCGTGTTCGAGACCGACGGCGGCGCGGTCGTCGACGTCGAGATGTTCGTCAACTGCGGCTTCGGCTACCAGGTCCAGGCCGAGCTGGTCTGCGAACGCGGCACCGCCCGCATCGGCGACGGCCACGCCATGGTCACGCACATGGCCGCCCGCTGGGGCGGCACCATCGCCCAGGACTTCACCGAACGCTTCGCCGACGCCTACGACCGCGAGGTGCAGGCCTGGGTGGACGCCACCCGCCGCGGTGAGGTCACCGGCCCCGGCGTGTGGGACGGGTACGCGGCGGCGGCGGTGTGCGAGGCGGGGGTGCGGGCGCTGCGGGACGGCGGCCGCGTCGAGGTGGAGCTGGTCGAGCGGCCCGCGCTGTACCGCTGACGCGGGGATGCGCGCCGGCCGAGGCCGGCGCGCACCGCACGGACGCGGGGGTGCGTCACCTCCCGCCGTGCGGGCGCGGCTCGAACCCGGCCGCGCGATAGCAGTCGTCGATCAGCGCCATCGTCGCCACCGCGTCGTCCGCGCCCAGCGGCAGTGCCGTCCCCTCGCGGACCCGCGCCGCGAACGCCTCCAGCTGGTACGTGTACGACGACCGCGTACCGAGCCGCTCCGTCCGCTCACCCTCCGCCGTCCGTACCACGATCCGGTCGTCGAGCTGCGGCAGCACGAAGTTCGGCACGCTCGCCTCCCCGCGCGTGCCGACGACCCGGCAGCTCATCTCCAGCCGGTCGTACGCCATGTGGCAGCGCGCCGACGCGGTCGCGCCGCCGGGAAACTCCAGCCCGGCGTCCAGCCACTCGTCCACGCCGGGCGCCCCGGCCCGCTCCCCGCCCCGCGCGGAGCTGAGCCGCGGCTCCCCGCCCGCCCACGGCGCGAGCATCCGCACCGCGTGCAGGCTGTAGCAGCCGAGGTCCATCAGGGCGCCGCCGGCCAGCGGCAGCGACCAGCGCGGGTCCCCGTCGTCCGGCGCGGGAATCGCGACCAGCGTCTCCACCCGGAGCAGCTCGCCGAGTTCACCGTCGGCCAGGATCTCGTGCAGGCGCCGGGTGACCGGGTGGAAGAGGTAGTGGAAGCCCTCCATGAAGACGGTTCCCGCCTTCGCGGCCGCCGCCCGTACCTCGGCCGCCTCCTCGGCGTTGCTCGCCGACGGCTTCTCCGTCAGGACGTGCTTGCCCGCCGCGAGGGCGGCCAGGTTCCACGGCCCGTGCAGACCGTTGGCGAGGGGGTTGTAGACGACGTCGACCTCACGGTCGGCGAGCAGTCCGGCGTAGGAGTCCGCCACCCGCTCCACACCGTGCGCCGCCGCGAAGGCCTCGGCGCGCGACCGGTCGCGGGCGGCCACCGCGACCAGGCGGTGGCCGGTCGCCCGGGCCGGGTCCACGAGGGACCGTTCGGTGATGCGGGCCGCGCCCAGTACGCCGATGCGCAGCGGTTCCCGGCCGGGGCCGCTCATGCTTCCCGGACCTCCTGGATCGTGACGGGGCGGTGCTCGCGCAGCGACAGGGTGCACGCCTCGGCGATCCAGCCGGCCTCCAGGGCGTCCTCGATCGTGCACGGGGAGGGCCGGGTGCCGGCCACGACGTCGGTGAACGCGGCGAGTTCGGCGCGGTAGGCCGCGGTGAAGCGGTCCATGAAGAAGTCGTGCGGGGTGCCCGCGGGGAAGGTGACACCGGGCTCCACCGAGCGCAGCGGCAGCTTGTCCTCCAGGCCGACGGCGATGGAGTCCGTGAAACCGTGGATCTCCATGCGGACGTCGTAACCCCGGGCGTTGTGACGGGAGTTGGAGACCACCGCGATGGTCCCGTCGTCCAGGGTGAGGATCGCGCCGGTGGTGTCGGCGTCACCGGCCGCCTTGATGAAGTCGGCCCCCCGGTTGCCGCCGACCGCGTACACCTCGCTCACCTCGCGGCCGGTCACCCAGCGGATGATGTCGAAGTCGTGCACCGAGCAGTCCCGGAAGATGCCGCCGGAGGCGGCGATGTACGCGGCCGGCGGCGGCGCCGGGTCCAGCGTGGTCGACCGTACGGTGTGCAGTGTGCCCAGCTCACCGCTGCGCACCGCGGCCCGGGCGGCGACGAACCCGGCGTCGAAGCGGCGGTTGTAACCGATCTGGACCGGCACGGCCGAGCCCTGGACGGCCCTGAGCACCTCGACGCCCTCGCGCATGGTCCGGGCGACGGGCTTCTCGCAGAAGACGGGCACGCCCGCCTCGACGGCGGCCAGGATCAGCGCCGGGTGGGCGTCGGTGGCCGCCGCCACGACGACGCCGTCCACCCCGGCGGCCAGCACCGCCTCGGGGGAGTCCGCGACCTCGCCGCCGAACCGTTCCGCGGCGGACTTGGCGGCGTCCGCGAACGGGTCGGCCAGGACGAGCGACTCGACCGCGTCGAGTGCGGAGAGGGTCTCGGCGTGGAAGGCGCCGATGCGGCCGAGGCCGAGGATTCCGATACGCATGGGGCGGTGCTCCTTGAGGGTGCGGGTTTCTTACGCGGAGAGCGGAGAGCGGAGAGCGGGGAGACCGGAGAGGTCAGTCGAGGCCGCCGAGGACGTTCTGGTCCCAGTCGATCACCGAACCGGTGACGACACCGGACCGCTCCGACAGCAGGAGGACGACGAAGTCGGCGATCTCGTCCGGCTGGCCCAGCTTGCCCATCGGCAGCCGTGCGGCGGCCTGCTCGCGCCAGTCGTCGCCGGCGCCGTGGAAGGCCTTCTGCGTGGCGTCCTCGCCCTCGGTCGCGGTCCAGCCGATGTTCAGGCCGTTGATGCGGACCCGGTCGAAGCGGTGCGCGTGCGCCGCGTTGCGGGTCAGGCCGACGAGCCCCGCCTTCGCGGCGACGTACGGGGCGAGGAACGGCTGTCCGCCGTGCGCGGAGGACGTGATGATGTTGACGACCGTGCCGGGTGCCCCCCGCTCCACCATGTCCGCGACGGCGGCCTGCATGGCGAAGAACGGGGCCTTGAGGTTGATCGCGATGTGCTGGTCGAACAGCTCGGGCGTGGTGTCCAGCAGCGTGCCCCGGGAGGTGAGACCCGCGGAGTTCACCAGGCAGTCGATCCAGCCGTACGTGCCGATCACCTCGGCCACGGAGGCCTTCGCCTGCTCGGCGTCCGCCAGGTCGGCCCGGACGAACACGGCCTTGCCGCCGGCGGCGGCCAGCTCCGCCACCAGCGCCTCACCGGGTTCCGGCCGCCGCCCGGTCACGGCGACCCGCGCACCCTCCCGGACCGCGGCCCGGGCGATCGCGGCGCCCACACCCTGGCTGCCGCCGTTGACGAGGACGACCTTGTCGTCGAGAAGTCCCATGAGGGGTGCCCTTTCAGCTCTCGCGCCGTACGGCGCCGGTCCGCAGCGCGTCCCGCAGCGCCCGCGGTGTCCATCCCTCGTCCAGCGCCCGCCGGACGACGTCCGCCTGCGAGGGCGGGGCCATGCCGTCGACCGGCGGATCGCTGTCCAGGTTGGTGGGGAACGGGTAGCCCTCGGCGCTCGCGGCGATCACCCGCTCCAGCCACTCCTGGTCCACGCCCTCGGCCCGGCGCCTGCGCAGCACGGGGAAGACGGCATTGGCGACCGACTCCCGGTCCACCGTCTCCATGGCCCGCCCGAACGCCGAGGACACCTGGAGCAGGTTGGCCGTGCGGCGCACGTCCAGGGTGCGGTTGGTGCCCGCCCCGTGGAACACCGCCGGGTTGAAGAAGACGGCGTCGCCCTTCGCCAGCGGGAGCTGGACGTGGTGCGCTTTGAAGTACGCCTGGAACCGGGGCAGCCGCCAGGCGAGGTAGCCGGGCTCGTACGCCTGCGAGTACGGCAGGTACAGCGTCGGCCCGGACTCCACGGGCATGTCGCAGTGCGCGACCGCCCCCTGGAGGTGAGCACGGGGGAGAGGCGGTGCACGTGCGAGGGGTAGGCCGCGGCGGTCTCGTTGGAGAGGAAGCCCAGGTGGTAGTCGCGGTGCGCGGTCTGCGCGGCACCGCCCGGATTCACCACGTTGACCTGTGAGGTGACCTGGTAGCCGGGGCCCAGCCAGGCGGCCGAGACCAGCGCCAGAATGTCGTTGGCGTAGTAGTCGGCGAACGCCTCCGGGTCGTAGAGCGCCGTCTTCTCCAGCGCGTTCCAGACCCGTTCGTTGGTGCCCGGCCGGGCGAAGTGGTCGCCGGCCGGGGCGCCCGAGGCGTTCTGCTCGGCGATCAGCGCGTCGAACACGGCCGTGGCCCGGTCCACCACCGCCGGGTCGGGGAAGGCACCCCGGAACACCAGGACGCCGGGGCCGTCGGTGAGGGCCCGGACCAGCTCGGCCCGCACCTCGCGGGAGGCGCCGGCCGCGCGGAGCCGGTCGCTGTCGTACACGAGGACGTTGCCCTCGACCGCCGAGGCGTGCGGGTGGTCGGCGAGGTCCGTCGAGCGTTCGACGAGCGCACGGAAGGCGTCGAGATCGCAGTCCTGCTCGGTCAGCCAGGCACGGTGTCCAGCGGCGGTGACGGACATCGTCGTCCTTCTTTCGGTCACGGGGTGCGACACGCGGCCAGGTCACGGGCGGCGACACGGCTCTGACATTCTTGTCAGTACAAACCCCTCCAACAACCAGCAGCGAGCCATCAAAAACCCCTCAAGGAGCCGTCGGTGGGTCACCCCTTCCCGATCCGGGAGATCGCACGTCAGGCGGGCCTGAGCGAGGCCACCGTCGACCGGGTGCTCAACGGCCGGGGCGGGGTGCGCGAGAGCACCGCGCGGGAGGTCCGCCAGGCCGTCGCCGACCTGGACCGGCAGCGCACCCAGGTCCGGCTGGTCGGCCGCACCTTCATGATCGACATCGTGATGCAGACGCCGGAACGGTTCTCCACCGCCGTCCGGGCCGCCCTGGAGGCCGAGCTGCCGTCCCTGCACCCGGCGGTCGTGCGCTCCCGCTTCCACTTCCGGGAGACCGGCCCGGTGCGGGAACTGACCCGGACACTGGACCGGATCGCCCGGCGCGGCTCGCAGGGCGTGGTCCTCAAGGCGCCCGACGTCCCCGAGGTCGCCGCCGCCGTCTCCCGGCTCGCGGAGGCGGGCGTCCCGGTCGTCACCCTGGTCACCGACCTGCCCTCCACCGCACGCCTGGCCTACGTCGGCATAGACAACCGGGCCGCCGGGGCCACCGCCGCCTACCTGACGGGCCAGTGGCTCGGCGACCGCCCCGGCAACGTGCTCACCAGCCTCAGCAGCGGCTTCTTCCGCAACGAGGAGGAGCGCGAGATGGGCTTCCGCGGCGTCATGCGGGCCCGCTACCCGCAGCGCACGCTGGTCGAGATCACCGAGGGCCAGGGCCTGGACGCCACCCAGTACAACCTGGTCCGGGCCGCGCTGGAGCGGGACCCGGACATCCGGGCGGTCTACTCGATCGGCGGCGGCAACATCGCCACCCTGCGCGCCTTCGCGGACCTCGGCCGTGAGTGCGTGGTGTTCGTCGCGCACGACCTCGACCACGACAACACCCGCCTGCTGAGCGAGCACCGGCTGTCCGCCGTGCTCCACCACGACCTGCGCCAGGACGTGCGCGAGGCCTGCCACACCGTGATGCGCGCCCACGGCGCCCTGCCGCCCGCGGGGCCCACCCCGCCGTCGGCGATCCAGGTGGTCACGCCGTACAACCTGCCGCCGCAGGCGCCGGCCGGGTGATCCGGCCGCCGCCCGCTCCCGCTCCCGCTCCGTGCCGTGGGACGGGTGACCGGGCGCTGCGGTGCGTCGAGACGCCGATCGCCGGCAGCCAGGAGCTGAGGACGGCCCCCATCAGCGCGGGCGTGCCCCAGCCGTTGGCCGCGCAGAGGTCGGCCGGGGTGTCGCCGAAGAACAGGGACGGCACGAAGGCCAGGCTGATCCCCGCGAGGACGTACGCCGACCGGCCAGTCCAGCGGGGCAGCAGCCGGGTGCGGGAGACGGCGTCCCCGAACGCGGTCAGGAACAGCGCCGGCATCATCCGGGAGATCGACCCGTACAGGACGTAGGTGCCGCTGACGTCGATCGTCGGGCCGATCGGACGGTCGGCGGCGATGACCGCGCCCGCCTAGACAGTGCCGCTGTACTTCGTCCACTCCGGCCCCCTCCGGACGCGAACGTCCTGTCCCTGCTGCTGCTCGGGATCGTGACGCTCGCCGCCCTGGTCGTGTGCCGGAGGAGACCAGGGTGACCGTGCGCGCCGTCGCGGGCCTGAGAACCGGATGCGCGGTGGTCCTACGGACACCGCTCCGGGTGGACGTCCACCCACGCCCCGCTCTCCGCCGAGCGCGCCATCGCGTCCAGGACGGCGGCACTGCGCACGGCGTCCGCGACGGTGGCGCCGTACGGCTCTCCCTCCGCGATCGAGCGCAGGAACCGGTACGCCTCGATCACCTTCAGGTCGTCGTACCCCATGGCGTTGGCCGCGCCCGGCTGGAACGCGCCGAACTCGCCGTCGACCGGGCCGACGTACACCGTGCTGACCGGCTGGTCCTGATAGGCCGTGCCGCGGCTCACCCCGAGTTCGTTCATCCGGCGGAAGTCCCAGAACACCGCGCCCCGGGTGCCGTGCACCTCGAAGCCGTAGTTGTTCTGCTCGCCGACCGAGACCCGGCAGGCCTCCAGGACACCGCGCGCGCCGGAGGCGAACCGCAGCAGGCAGCTGACGTAGTCCTCGTTCTCGACCGGGCCGACCTCGCCGCCCGAGGCGCGGCTGTGACCGGCGGTGGCCCCGCTGGGCCGGGCCCGCTCCGGCACGAAGACCGCCGTGTCCGCGGTCAGGGACGCGATGTCGCCGAGCAGATACCGGGCCAGGTCCGCGCCGTGCGAGGCGAGATCGCCCAGCACTCCACTGCCGCCGCGCTCCCGCTCGTACCGCCAGGTCAGGGCGCCCTCGGGATGGGCCGCGTAGTCGCTGAACAGACGGATGCGGACATGGGTGACGGTGCCGATCTCGCCGGCGCCGATCAGTGCGCGGGCCGTCTCGACGGCGGGCGCGTTGCGGTAGTTGAAGCCGACCGCGCCCTGGACGCCCGCCGCGGCGACCGCGTCGGCCACCGCCCGCGCGTCCGCCACGGTCAGACCGACCGGCTTCTCGATCCATAGGTGCTTGCCGGCCTCGGCCATCGCCACACCGATCTCGCGGTGCAGGAAGTTGGGGGCGGTGACGCTGACCGCCTGGACCCGGGGATCGGCGGCCACCTCCCGCCAGTCGAGGCTCGTCGAGGCGAAGCCGAACTGCGCGGCGGCCTCCTCGGCCCGGCCGGGCACCTCCTCGGCCACGGCCACCAGCTCCGGCCGCAGACCGAGCAGCGGATAGTGGTGCAGGACGCGGGCGTACGCCTGGGTGTGCACCCGGCCCATCCAGCCGAACCCGACGACGGCGACACCGAGCGCATCCACCATGAGCCTCTTTCCGGACAGGTCCCTCTTCTGATCAGGCCACCCTGGGCGGGGGCGTCAGCCGGTGTCAAGCATGATCGCCGGGCCCTGCTCCGGGGTGTAGCCGGCGTGGCCCGCGTCCCACTTCGCCTTGGCCGCGGCCGGGTCCGCGAAGGACTGGAACTCCCAGAGGATGTCGCG